>DATDAE010000022.1:0-13125 GCA_036525565.1 Candidatus Altimarinota bacterium | reverse complement strand
GTGTTTGGTCTCTGGAGTATCAATACCGATAAAACGCACTCTCATATCACTTTCCAGCAGCAAGGTATCTCCATCCACCGATCGATCCAAGGCTTCCCACTGGCAGTCATCGGGAAACACCTTCCCATTACTCAGCGTTTTTATTTCAAGGGCATTGTCTTCTTGAACAATTTCCTTGTTCATATTTCTGCCTGGGATAAATTCTTCCCAAGATCTCACCTCTCGGGGTTCGAGAGAAGAACAGCCCGTAAGCACTAGTAAAAGGAGCGTGGATAATAAATATCGGCGTTTGGTATACCACATAGCTCGTATATTAATCTAAAGCCAAAACATCCACAAACACGTTTTCTAGTCAATAGCTTTGCAACACTTTGATGGGAGAAAGGAAATTAAGAGCCAAATGAGGTCTCTCATGGTTGTAGAAGTAAATGTAGTTGGGAAGAGCCTTAATGATGGAGTCAGGATGAGGCTGCCAGCCAAGAAGGTTAATGCATTCTTCTTGGATAGTAGGATTGAAGCGCTCTAAATGAGCATTGTCATTAGGTTTTCTGATGCGAGAATGCCGATGAGCTATTTTTCTGGAATTAACTTTATCGGTGAACCAACGAGAAAATTCTGAACCATGGTCAGATTGGATAGTTTTGAAAGGGAAAGGGGCTTGGTTTTGAGCTTCTCGAATAGTTTTCCAGGCTTCATGAGTGTTGCATTTGTGTGAGAATCGAGCATAAGCCCAGCGAGAATGCACATCAAGGACGGTAAATATATAATACCTTGTATCTTTGTACAAGAGATGGATGGTATCGATCTGAACAAGATCTCCGGCTTGTAAAGCCGGAGGTCTTTGGGGATTTTGTTTGTACTTCTTCCACTTAGATTTCTTTTTGATAAGTCCGGTTTGTCCAAGCGTGCGTTTTACGGTGCTCAGGCTGACAGAAATACCATCACGGAGAAGTAATTGATGGACTACTTCACTACAACGACGACACTCGACTCGTTTTTTGATGATGGAATCAATGATTTGAGAAGCCGTGGTCTTGGGATGGAAATTCGGTCGAGAAGAAAGAGTGGGAATAACACATCTTCCATCTTCTGGAGCTTTTTTGACCCAACGACTAATGGTGGAGACGTTGTAGCCTGTGTATCTGGCTACTTTACGCATGGACCATCCTTTTCTAACGAGTTTAACGGCTTCCATTCTGAGTTTTGGAGCCTGAGGATTTTTTGTGTATGCCATAGCTTTTTTATAACACGAATGTGTTGCAAAGCTATTGAACCATTACGAAATAATTGACAAATATATTTTTTTGTTGTATTATTATGTTGTTAGAAATACTACAACGGTTCTTTTACATAACATCGGTAGGCATTGTTCTGGACTAGGAGATTCGTCTTCAAATCCAGAAGTCCTGCCTACCGGTAGGATGACGTTCTTATTTCATGTGGAAATAAGGCGTATCTACTAAAAAGCTTTTTTTACAAAAAATACTGGGGCCAGAACGTGGCCTCTCCAACCAGTGTTCTAAGTGCGTTGCTTTTTGAGTCCCTCTGTAGCGGACTCAAGAGCTAGACTGAAAGGACAGTAACATGTCCAGCCCGCGAACAGAAGAACAGATGGACAAGGCCTTCGGAGACGCCATGGCGATTTTCTATTGCGGAGCCATGGAGTTATTCTATGTTGACGAGGCCGTTTACGACGGCGATGACGTCGTGACTCCGGAGGAAATCAAACGTCTGGTTGTTGAAAGGCAACGAGAAAGACACCCATCGTCAAACCGCATGGACGACGTCGACACCCGCCTTGCGACCGTCATTGCCATCCTGGATTGGATGGCAACAGAGGACGATCTGCAGTGGATCATCAAAGTTGAAGGAGGCTACTCCAAGAACATGGCAGTTGTTTACAAGTAAAAAAGGCCTGGCAGGACGAACCTCACCCGAAATTCGGGTGAGGTTCTTTCTCATGTCTCACATTTCTAAAAAATACTCATACACCTTTTTTGCTCCTGAGAGTTCTGGGTGGAAGGTCGCCACTAAAAGATTATTTTGGCGAACTAAGACTGGCTGGGCAGCCGATTTGATACTATTGTCTTTTTCTTCAGCACCGGGGTTAACCCCGGTACTCTGCAACCAAGCCAATACTTCCACCCCCGGCCCTACTTTCATGATCTTGGGCGCCCGGATAAACACACCTTTGAAGCTCCCTCTCTTGAACTCTAAATCAGTAATAAAACTCTCTTGCTGTCCACCATACGCATTACGCTCAACTTCAATATCCATGAAGTCAGCCAGGATGATCGCCCCGGCACAAGTACCAAACACCGCAAGGGGTATGGGGTGCGTATTAGGGGGTATGGGATTTTCCCCCGGCCCCTTATCCCCTGCCCCATAGCCCATAATACGATCTTTAAGCACTTTCCACATCCCATAGGCTCCCAAGAGCTTTCGCATCGTCGTCGACTCCCCTCCTGGGATGATCAGATGAGTGATCGATGCCAGCGTTTCTTTATCTTTTACCCACACAAAATCCACGCCCATACTTTTGAGCATCGTCCCATGTTCGGCAAACGAACCCTGGATGGCGAGAATACCGACTTTTTTGTCCATTAAGAGCGAATAAATTCAGGGTGACAATAACTTTTTAAACCGATCGTTCCGCCATCTTCACCACCAAATCCCCTATCTCGAGCCCTCGCATAGCTTCTCCAAGACCTTCTGAAACTTCGGCTAAAATAGCTGGATTATTGTAGTTCATAGTGGCTTTCACGATAGCTTTTGCCATAACCTCAGGATGCTGAGATTCAAAAATCCCCGACCCCACAAACACGCCTTCCGATCCCAGTTGCATCATGAGCGCCGCATCGGCGGGCGTGGCAATCCCTCCAGCCGCAAAATTAACCACGGGGAGTTTTTGATCTTTCGCAATCTTTTGAACCAGTTCCAAAGATACCCGAAATTCCTGCGCTTTGTTCTCAAGTTCTTTAGTTCCTAAGTTCTTAAGTTGTTCGATTTCTCCAGAAATCGAACGTTGATGCCTCACCGCTTCCACAATATTCCCCGTCCCCGCTTCTCCTTTAGTCCGAATCATAGCAGCGCCTTCGTGGATTCTCCGAAGCGCTTCTCCCAAGTTTCGAGCCCCACACACAAAAGGGAGCTTAAATTTAGACTTATCAATATGATAATCTTCATCTGCGGGCGTGAGAACTTCTGATTCATCGATAAAATCTATATCAAGGGCTTCCAAAATCTGAGCTTCGACAAAATGCCCGACCCTGACTTTGGCCATCACCGGGATGGAACATACTTTTTTGATTTCTTTGATGAGGCGAGGGTCCGACATCCTCGCAACACCGCCTTCCGCACGAATCCGTGAAGGAATTCTTTCGAGCGCCATCACCGCCACGGCTCCTGCGTTTTCAGCGATCTTAGCTTGTTCTACTGACATCACATCCATGATGACTCCGCCTTTGAGCATTTGCGCGAGACCAGATTTGAGCTGGAAAGTATTTTTTTCTTGAAACATTTATAAGGGGTAAAGACTTTAAAGACTGAAGCATGACTCTGTTATCTAAAATCAGTTGCCCGGATCATAAAGAAACCCAAACATTTGACAATATTATTCGACTTCTTACCATAGGCACCAGATGCAAAATTTTGTAGCCGTCATTGCCATTCTAAAATCTGATCAACTGATCGGAAGGGCGGCGTAATACTCTACAAAAAATTACATCCACTCTATCTGATCAAAACACTGATCAGATTTTTTTTATTTATTTATTTTAAAAAACCATGTCAACTGCCGAAGCTACCGTTCTCGACCTTGAACCCTATTCCCCAGATCTCACCGCAGCCCAAGTCCAAGAAGCCCTTAATCAATTTGAAGATAACTCTCTGGATCAAGAAAGCTCAGAAGTTGGAGTCATGGCCTCTGCCATCCACACCCTTGGAAGTCCCACCCACAAAAATCGAGTCGATGAAGCCACACGAGGGCGTTTATTTGCTCAGCTTATGGGGCTTATCAAAGCTCGAGTAAAAACCACAACCGAATAATGAGACTCACGACGCTAGACCAGGTACATCCTTTTTATCAAACTCCACAAGAAAGATTGGAAGATGATGACCCTACAGCTTTTATCGTTTTTTTTGTACAGGGAACCGTGCTTGGGATCCTCAATATCCACGTACCAAAAGATCAAAGAAGACAAAGAGTCGGTCAAAGATTGATCGAAAGCTTGATAGCCCTTGCACTCCAACGAAACATCAGTGTTATATCTGGTAAAATTGGTCCTACTGATTCGACTCCTCAGCAAGCCCTCATAACATTTTATGAGCGTATGGGCTTTGAAATATATCCCATGGAAATGTATCACGATGCCCCTTTGGTTTTAAAACAATTGAAACCTGAAGCCCTCACAGACCCGGCCCAAAATCCTGACTAGGATTTCATGATTTTTTGAGTAATCTCTGTAATAGGTATCTTAATACTTGATACTTAACCCTTCTTAATACTTGTTTTATGAACGCTCTCAAGGATAAACTCAACAAGGCTCTCCTCACACCTATCCGCTCTATCAAAGCCCGGTATATTCCCCTCTTGCTCATCTACTTTGCTTATGGAGCTCAAGGTATCACCGCAGTAACGATGACTTTCTGGGAAAAAGAAAACCTCCTTCTTTCCACCGAACAATTTATCATTATTGGTACCTGGCTCACGATGCCTTGGACGCTCAAAATGATCTTTGGACAACTGGTCGATTCACAACCTATTTTTGGATCTCGACGAAAAGCCTATGTCTACCTAGGCGCTATCCTGATGGCTCTGGGATACGGCGTACTCTATGGCCTTATGATCAAAGCGCCTTGGGTCATGTGGATGGGCAGCGAATTCACGGTTTATCTGACGTCTTCTCTGCTTTCGGTTTTTGGGTTTATGATCCAAGACGTAACCGCCGATACCATGACCACCGAAGTCGTGACTCGTGAAGGGCGAACGGAGGATCAGATCAAATCAGAAATCTATATGGTCCAAATATTGGGGCGACTTTCCTTGATGATTGCGGCAGTTTTGGCCTCTATCCTCACGGGGAAGCTGGCGGTGATGTTTGAAGCCACACCTGAAAAAATCATCCCCATAGCCCTCGGTCTCCCACTCATCTCTATCCTTGGTGCCGCCTTTATCAAACTCAATGTCGAAGAACATCCTGAACACCCTAAATTTAATAAAGTAGTCATGGGGGGCGGTCTTTTTTATGCGGGTTTTATCCTCCTGATGGCTTTCTGGGATAAACTTTCTGGCATCTTGGGGAGCGAGAACCCCGTGTTTAATTTCATCCTCACTTATAATCAAGAATTTACGTTTCTCGTATCTTTGGCCCTCATAACGAGCCTCATCCATTGGTTACTCCGCGAGGAATCTGCGGAAAAACGACGGACTATTTTCTTTGTCTTTTTGGCGATTTTCATCTTTCGGATGACGCCCGACACGGGCCCTGGGTTTTCTTGGTGGGCGATCGATGTCTTGAAGTTTGATCGTGAGTTTTTTGGCGTCCTTAAGATCATTGGCGCTACGATCCCTCTGGTGATTCTCTGGCTCTTTGCGGATTATATCTCCCAGAAACCGGTTCGTTCGATCCTGCTCTTTTTGATCCTTATTGGGACGATCCTCAATCTCCCGGAACTCGGACTGTATTATGGTATTCATCAAATGATTGGCCTGGATTCCCATTTTGTAGCCATCGTGGATACGGTGTGGGATAGTCCGATGGTCCATATTTCTATGATCCCGACGCTGGCTTTGATCGCGTATTTTGCACCTGCCAAATCTCGGGGAACCTGGTTTGCGGTGGGATCGAGTTTTATGAATCTGGCCTTGACTGCTAGCGCACTTGGAACAAAATATTTGAACAAGATATTCGTGGTATCAAGGGAAATAAAGGATGCTTCGGGCGAAGTCATCACGGCCATGGACTACAGCGCTTTGGGCGACCTCATAATATGGAAAGTGGCCATCAATCTTGTGATCCCCCTCCTCGCCGTATGGTATTTCCTCAGCCGGAAGAAAGTCGGGAAAGTTTAAGCGACCCTTACCTTGGCTCCCCTCTCTCGAGTCTTTCTAATCTCTATTTCCGCTTTGGCTCCCACGAGTGGTTCTAATTTTTGGTTAAGCGCTTCTATCCGCTCGCCCTTACCGCCAAATTCTTCTGGCAACCAAGCATAGCCGACATTGGCTACCACTAAATGGTCATTGGGTAGTCGATTCGAACTTCTCCAAAGATTGAGCCCCTCAGACTCACTCGTAAGGCTTTCATTGACCGGGATAGGATCATCAGAAACCTGAGGGATGATGATTTCTCCCTCTCTCAAAGCTTTCGCGTAGACATTATCAGGCAAAATAACTCGCCCATTTCCAAATTCATCTGATGGTAAAACAATCGTTCTCGTTTTATGCGCTTTTTGCTGATTGAGGGGTTCTCTAAAACGTTCGAAAGTAAATCCATCGCTAGTGCCATTGAGCGTTTCAAAAATACGATCTGGTATCTCCCGCTGCAAAAGCCATAAAGCATGCGTCGGAACGAGATGCTCGAGCGAACGAAACTGAGTTCCGTTACGATAGTTCGCAATATCCAGTTTGGTTGAACTTTGTAATTCTACCACTGGTCGCTCCTGAAGGGTTCTCGCTCGACAATCCTGCACGGATTGAGAGAAATAGCGAAGCCATCGAAACACATCCTCCCCATAGCCTACATAATCCACCCCCTCACCACTCCGATAAGCTAAACATGGGCCCCCTTCGGCATTAGTTTTGCCTTGATGTCCTGTTCGCGAAGCGCAATTAACCGCATGAAGTCTGGGATGCTGACTTCTCCCCAATCTCTTGGCCACTTCCGCCGAAGTCGCCGCTGCAAAAGCGATCCCAATAGGGGTCGTTTCCCGGTAAACTTTTCCATTGATATCCCATCCATCATACAAGGCTTCTATTCGAGCCTGGGTATCGGTCCCTCGTCCATTTTCGGTGCTTTTACCACAATCGGTAAAGTGTAAGGCATTTGTCATAATAAGTAAGTTTTTAAAAATAAAAAAATCGCTTCTCTTTTGGAGAAGCGGTGTGTTGTAATAATTGAATAAATTTTTTATACAAACAGGCGCATCCTCCAGCGGGAAGTAACCATCATCATGAGTATGTAGCTGATTCTTTGTTTCATCTGAGGTTTAAGATTAAGTAGTAAGTATTAAAAAAAACCAACATCCTGTGGAGGATCTCGGCTTTGTGATTAATCTGACTTTATCAAGACTACACTGAGATCTCCGCAGAAACTGCAGACATCATCATCGTGTTAGTGTTTGAAGCAAGATTCATCTCCCTGAGATTAAGCAATATTCAAACCATGTCAAACTACCTGATATTTTTTCATAGCCCGATCTACTTTTTTTGAATCTGGATAAGTGGCTTCCAGTAAATCCCAAAACCGATGCGAATGATTCATTTCTCTAGTATGACAAAGTTCATGCGCTACTACGTATTCTAGATACTCAGAAGGCAGGAGCGCTAAATACATCGAAAAGTTGAGGTTCTTTTTCCCAGAACAACTCCCCCACCGACTGGTCATATTTTTGATCCGAATATCACCGTACTCAAAACCACAAAGCACTGCATACTTTTCCACACAAGGCACCAGCACGCTTCTCGCCTGCTCTCTCAGCATTTCTAGATCTTTCTTGGTGGAAGGTTTGGGTATTTTTATTTTTTGATCAAATTTTTTGATCGATCTCTGTATCCACCCTTTTCGCTGCTCTACAAAGGACTTTGCGACCCCCATAGTTCCAAATCGAGGAATAGTCACAATCACCTGTTTTGAGGGTTTTATCCTGATTCGGAAATTTTTTGTTCGATAATTCTTGTAGAAAAAAATTACTCCCAAATCTTGTATAATCTCTTGCTTCATATAGTTTTCAAACATATTTCTTTAGTGATGAACAAAAAAAAGTTTCAAAAAAAATGGACTTCTTAACGCAATATAAATACTATTGAAAGGATCGCAAAAAGAAAGCTTTTTGCGTCAGCTCTCAAGGATCCCCTCTATAAATGCACACATTCCTTTGCTTTCGACTCAGAACCATCTTTTTCATAGCTTTGGCTATGATTAGTTTTGGAGTCACGAGCCAAGCTTTTGCAGCAGATTATTATTGGGTGGGGAGTTATTATGGAGATGGGAGCTATGGTGATTCGGGAAACTGGAGTGCCACCTCTGGTAATGCCTGTGGAGCCAATGGTGGTGCTGGTGTTCCAGGAGCCAGCGACACCGCTCATTTTACCAATGACTGTACAACTACGGTCAATATCAATGGAAACTGGACGGTCGCAGGCTTAGATGTAGCTGGAGGCTATGGTGGAACACTTGATCTCAATGCTATCCTCCAAATCAATGGGAGTTTTACCTCTTCTGGTGGTTATTTTAATCACAATAATAATCTCGTGCGAATCTGTGCTGGGACGACTGATATCACCTTTAATAGTACTTGGGCTTTTGATGATCTGGAGTTCTGTAGAAGTGCCGATACCAGTAGCAAAAAAACTGTAACTCTTGCCGTAAATCCGAATATAACCGGCTATCTCAAAGCGGAAAACACGGCTACCAGTACGGGAGACAATAGCTTGGAAATAGGAGGAAGTATAACTGTAAATTCTTACGGAGGGTATGAGTTTGATGGTGCTAGTACTGAACTAGTAGAAATCGCCTCATCGCTTACGCTCACAAGCTCTATGGGAACCTATACGCTCACCGATCCTAATGTCCATATTTATGCCCCGATAACCACTACCACTACCATCTACCTCAACACTGCTGGAGCGCTGCATAATATCCACAATGGATTGACTATACCTACTAACACAACTCTCTCTCTAATGGGAGATAGCGCCATCCTGGGTGACCTCACCGTAGGGGGAACGGTGTCTATTGGAAATTATACCTTATACGTAGGTAATAACACTACTCCTGGGGCTACTACCTTTGTGGGGGGGAATTTTACGCTACAAAGTGGTGGAACGTTTACTTCCGGTGCCACTGGGATTCTACGAGTTACTGATGGGAATTTTACGGTCGATAGTGGAAGTACTTTCACGCATGGAAATGGAACTATCGAATTCTATATGACCGACACGGATCACTCTATCGATCCGGGCGGTAAAACTTTTTATGATGTTGATTTTCATCATCAAAATACTACTGGAGGGGATGGCATCAAGATTCATACTATTACGAGTAATTTTTATGCTGCTGGAAGCGTGGTAATGGATTCCAATCAAGTATTAGGGAGTCCACAAGCCTATAAAGTTTGTGGAAGTGGAAATCCCACCATCACGATTGACGGCAATCTTACCTTTAATGAACCCACCAGCCCTTGGGAAAATCTTTATTGGGGATGTGGTGGTTTTGGAACCCACACCGTGGGTGGCACCATCACCAACAACCAAGTCCCTTGGTGTATTTACCTGGATGAGCCTCTACTCCTTTATGTCACAACCGGGGTCGATGAATACAACTCAGATGGAGACTGTTCTTTCCGGGAAGCGCTCAATACCTTTAATACAAATTCCCAAACCGATAACTGTAATCTCTCAAGTGATGGAACGATTCGTTTTAGTATAGACACAGGCGATCCTAGCTACGATTCTGGAAATGCTAAATTTGATATTGATCTTGCCACCACGCTCTCGAGCATAGCTACCCCCCTCACTCTTGATGGGAGCGACCAAGATGGTGCTGTTTGTGGGGCGGAAAGCCCTGTGGTCAAGATATATCTCGATGCCACCAATGCCAGTGGAACTTATACTAATGGAGTTGCCACTACGGTGGGGAATCTCATTTTAAATTGTATAACGATAACTACTAGTAACATCGATGGTGGAACTCCTGATACAGCCGCTCCTACGGTTTCGATTTACAGCCCTGCTGATAATGCTACTGATGTAGCGGTAAGTACCGATTTGGTGCTGACTTTTAATGAATCTATCGTAAAAGGTACGGGTAACATCGTCATTAAAGAAGGCGCCACCACCATAGAGACCATAGCCGTGACTTCTGGGAGTGTGGTGATTGCCGGTAATACGGCAACCATCAATCCTACTTCCGATCTCTCTGGTTCTACGAGTTATCATATAGAGATAGCAGCTACGGCTTTTGAAGACCTTTCTGGAAATGCTTACGCTGGTATCAGTAATAGCACGACGTGGAATTTTACCACTGGTGCGGGAAGCGTGGCCACCTCGGCTAAAACTCCAAGTGCTATCTATGGTGGTAGTGGCTCTTATGTTTGGACTGGGACGGTCTCCACTGTCCAAACCGATGATACTTCAGCAGCTCAGTTTGACTTCAGTAGCTGTACGAACCCATCCGCCGATCTCACCCTCACTGATTTTGGATTCACGACTTCAGATGTCCCTTCTGGATCTACTATTAATGGTATTACCGTCTCTGTCATTCGTAAAAATAATGGTGGCGCCTACGACATCACCGATAGCACCGTCAAACTTATCAATGGAGCTGGTACGGTCGTGGGTTCCAATAAAGCCCTTGGTTCTGCTTGGTCTACCGCCACTAATGGTGAAACGGTTGTCTATGGTGGTGCCGCCGATACTTGGTCTGCCTCACTCACCGATGCTGACGTGATTGATACCGACTTCGGGATACTCATCGTCGCCGACGATAGCTATAGTTGTTATGATACGGCTGAGATTGATTATGTAACGGTTACTATTAATTATACCGCGCCTTAAGCCTTTTATTTGCAAAATATAAATCCTTGGAAAGATCTGCTCAAGGCTTGAGTGGATCTTTTTAAAAGCCTGAATCATAATACCATCACGCATGAATATTGAAGTCATAAAAAAACAAATTTTCGAAGGTATCAGCCCCCTTATACAAAAACTACAAACCTGGGATTATACAGACGGCATTTCGGTAGATCTTTGGACGCATGATTTTTTATCAAAGCTTTTGGAACCTTTGGGTTACCCCATTCTTTCCGAAGAAGGCTCTGATATCGATCGTCCAAATCTCGAAACTTTTTGGATCCTAGACCCACTCGATGGTACTCAAGATTTTCTCGAGCAAAGCGGTGAGTATTGTGTCTTGATAGGGCTCGTTCATAAAGGCTTTCCCATCTTTGGCATTAATATTGTTCCCGCTTGGGACAAAATCTATTATGCCACGCAAGATCAAGGAGCCTTTTGTATCCAAGGCGACCAAAAACCCATAAAAATAAAAGTAAGCCCTCATTCTGGGCTATCGCAAGCGACGCTCGTAGCCAGCAATCATCATTTTACTCCGTCGGTACAAACCTTTGCGGACTTACACCACCTGACGCCTCAAAAGATTGGAAGCAATGGCTGCAAGATAGGCCTTATCGCCGAAGGAGCCGCGGATCTTTTTTTCAATCCCACTGACAAAATGGGATTATGGGATGTGTGTGCCCTCGACATCCTCATCGCAGAAGCGGGTGGCCGTATGACTGATGGCAAAGGCCAACGAGTAGACTATCGGCAAGATTCCAAATATCTTCCTTTTGGGATTGTCGTCTCAAACGCTATAATGCACCAGACTTTGATCGATTTTACGAACCCGCTTTATGCCTAAAGAAATACCGTCTATCACCATTCACAACCCTGAATATAAAAAAGATATTATGAATATAGGTTTGGGGGTTTACGCTCCCCTGACGGGTTTTTTAAAAAAAGATGACTTCCAGTCCGTCTTGAAAAACATGAGGCTTAAAAACGGAGCAGTTTGGCCTATTCCTATCGTACTAGATATCAGTTTGGGACAAAAGGAACATATTGGCCAGGATTCGTTGGTGCAACTTATCAACACCAAAGGTGAAACGCTTGCCAGGCTCCATGATATCGAAATCTATGAATATGATCTCGAGACGTGGGCTCAACAGGTTTTTGGGACGCTTGATAAAGATCATCCCGGTGTCGAATCACTCTATCAACTTCAGCCTTATCTCCTCGGTGGTCGGATCGAATTGATCCAGCAGGATTTCGACCTTTTCCCGGAGTATCACCACACCCCAGAGCAAATTCGCCAACAATTCAAAGCTAAAGGCTGGAAAAGTGTCGCGGCCTTTCAAACCCGAAATGTTCCCCACCGAGGTCATGAATTTTTACAAACTTCAGCGCTTGAGAAGACGGATGGACTTTTGATCCAACCAGTCATTGGAGAAAAGAAAAAAGATGATTTTTCTGACGAGCAAATCGTCCAAACCTATGAGACGCTTATCGAATATTATCATCCCAAAGATCGTGTCACGCTCAGCATACTCCCGCTCAAGATGCGTTATGCTGGTCCCAGGGAAGCCCTGATGCATGCGTTGATAAGACGTAACTATGGTTGTACCCATTTTATCGTCGGACGAGATCATGCGGGCGTTGGCCACTACTACGGCCCCTACGAAAGCCAAGCTATCTTTAAACTATTCGATCCTCAAGAACTGGGTATTGAGATTATGACTTTTCCGGAAGTCGTTTTCTCAAAGACAAAACAAGCGCCTTGTTTTATCAATGATTGTTCAAAAGAAGATCAAATCTCTTTCAGTGGTACAAAATTCCGACAACAGTTAGCATCAGGGGAGACCCCTCCAGCTTATTTCATCAGACCGCAAGTCTACCAGACCCTCCTCCAGGCCAAACAAAAAGAAAAGATACATCGCCCCCATCCATCTTGTGTGATCTGGTTCACGGGACTTTCTCAGTCGGGGAAAAGTACGATTTCGATGCGCCTCTATGATTATCTCAAAACGAAAAGATATGAAACCCAACGTTTGGATGGCGATGTCTTGAGAAAATCTTTGAGCAAAGATTTGGGCTTTTCAAAATCTGATCGTGATGAGCATCTCAGACGCGTGGGGTATATGGCCCAAGAACTCGAAGAACAAGGCCAGATCGTCCTTGCGTCTTTTATCTCCCCCTACACCGAACAACGAGATCGACTGCGTCGAATGACTAAACATTTCATAGAAATTTATGTCAATACGCCACTCGAAATCTGTGAAGCGCGAGATACAAAAGGTTTATATGCGAAAGCCCGATCGGGAGAAATCCCCCACTTCACCGGGATATCCGATCCT
>DATDAE010000021.1:0-13837 GCA_036525565.1 Candidatus Altimarinota bacterium | reverse complement strand
AAGAAAAAGAAGCTGCCGATGCACGCCGGCTTGAGGAAATGGAAGATAAGACACAAGAATTGGCTGACAAAGGCCAGATCAGACTCGCTCCCGGAGAGATCGGTAATGTGGGAGGTTTAGAAAATGATCTGGCAGCCAGCTGGGAAACACTTTTGGAATTTGCTGGTCAAAACAACCGAGTCTGGGGGACGGCGCTCAAACAAGGCTTTGAGCTCGATAAACTTATCGGTGTTTATGATCAAGTAGAAAAAGGTGGATTGACGCTCATCGAACAACCCATTCAGACGAAAGGTGGGGGGATAGAAACCCCGTTTGTGATTGATTATGGAGATGATGCAGAACCACCAACCAAGAAAATTGAATGGAGTGTCCTCAAAGAAGGGGCTCGTGAACTTCGCATGGATACGCTCAATAGAGGTATGGAAGTCAACTATGCCGCGTGGGCTCCATTTCTTCAAGAACTTGATGACAACGATAAATATAGTCCATATGTCGAAGAAATTGATGAAAAACTTGGTATTAATTGGGATCAGGTCACTCGTGAAAACATCCTCGGAAACTGTATCTATCTAGTGATGAAGCTCGAAAGTCTTCAATATGTGCATAACCTCATAAAATCAGGAGAACTCATCGGAGAGCCTAAAGTAAAGGGGCCAGGTGGCAAGGATATAGAAAGCTTTACCCTCAAATTTGATAAAGATGGAAATCTGACAGACAAAGCCCCAGAAGGGGGTGAACAGGTCCGTGTCAAAACGTACGATTGGTCAGAAATTGAAAAGCATCATACCGAAGATATGGCGGCTTTTGTATCAGGAGAAGTCGAAAGTGCCCAAAAATTGGCCGTAGAAAGACAAGCGGATATCAAGGCTATAGAAGAAAATAGATCTTTCATAGAATCTAATCTGATGACGGGGATTAAGTTTGATGAAGTAAATTATAATTCCTTTTGGTCTGATAATTTTAAAGGAGAACGAAATGAAGATGGAACGTGGACTATCACAGAAGGTTTGTTTTCAGGAAACAAGTTCCCAAACCTTGAAGAAGCTTATCTTATGATGGCATTAGCGGTTAAAGCTAAGATCGACATAGAAAAAGATGGTAATTGGATTATCAGGAATAGAGAAGCTTATTTTGAGCCTACCGTATGGGGATATGGGATTGATTGGGAGCCGTCATCTTGGTCGCCCTTTGACGTGGGGATCATTGATAGTAATGTCGCGAGTCAGATGCAGGGGAGGCTTGGGAATATCCAGTTTACGGATCTCATTGCAAAGCTTAATAATATTTATTCAGTATTTAATAGCTCTTATCCTAAAACCGAAGCCGCTTAATTTAAAAAAATATCATGACCAATCCACAAACGAGTGCACCATCAACAAAAGACACCAAACCAAGCTATTCACCTCGGGTCAATGCAGAGGTTTTGGATGAGCGGCGAGAAGTGCTTTATGCCCAGTATCTGGAATGGAGCGGGAAAACGCCTCCCATGGCCAAGTTTGAAGATCCTCAAAGTATTAAAAAATTGGCGCATTGGGAGCTCGATCTTCTCGAAAAAGGAATGGCTCATGTCGAGCGTCTTGAGAAATCCGGGATACCACAGAGATCAACCGTCTTTGGGATGGCGATGGTGCGTCCCGTACTACAAGTGCGAGATATCATCTATCTTTACGTGATCATCGAATCACTCGATCCCAAGCCTGCCGCCGCAAAGACCGTGGTCAAAGGTGGGAAAACGGTGGTGACTGAGGGCGAAGCGCATTTTGTCATCGTTGATCCAGAGGATAGCAATATCAAACACGTGATTGAGTGGGCCCAGCTAAAAGATCAAAAGGGGAACCTAGATCTTTTCTTACGGAGACAGTTTTCTCAGTTTCCGCGGATGAAAGATTTGGAACCTACAGAAGAACCGAAGAACCAAAGCACCGAAGAACCTACAGAAGAACCAAAGAACCCAAGAACCGAAGAGCCAAAGGTTGAAATACGGCCAGGAGAAATCGAAGATCCTTTTGCGATGCCATTGCCGACGCAAAATCCACTCGAAGCCACCGTGATAGCAGCCGGAACCAATCAGGCTTTGGCAGAAAGAGCGGCCGAGATCGCACGACAAAACCCAGAAATGACCAAGGAAGAAGCCGCGGCTGCGGCCATTGCGACACAAGCTTATGATGAAGACCCAAATCTCTTACCAGAAATCATAGAGGAAGAAGAACGACAAGAACCACGGCATCGAGACCGATTACAAAGTATTTTTGAAGCCTATCACCGAAACCTTTCCAAATGTACGCATGAGGATGGGACTTTGGATAGTGAGAAGGTGACAACTTTTCTAAAATCGGAATATGAAGCTATCAAAAAAGAAGAAGATTATGCTCAGCAAGCCGCATGGGGGCTGACCAAAGCCACCAAAAAAGTAGGATCGGATTTCAAAGCCGTCTTTACTGAGTTTGATTTTGGACAGTTTTGGAGTGAGGGTGAAGAACGATATCGTTCCAGAGCCGAAATCTTTCGAGTGACCATGGGGTTCAATGGAAGTGAGCTCGCCAATCAAGTCGAAGTCGAAAAGCAGATCAGTCGTTGGGCCAGAGAACTCGAAGGTCTTGATGCTGAGATCTACGAAAATTGGATCCCTCGCAAACGCAAAGGCGTTCAAATAGAAGATGACGAAGGTATTACGGCTCTTGATCTAGAGGCCTCTGATGTGGAGGAGGGGACTAAGGGGTTTCTCAAAGCTCGGCTCAAATCTATCCCCGAAGCTTATCTGGGGACCAATTTGGCCAATACCTACGTCCGACTTTTGGGCGAAGGACGTACTGCCAAGAATTTTACCCAATGGAGAAAAGAAAACTCTGATGAAACCTATATCCAAAAAGGCGTTTATGCCATTTACGGACTGTATCTCAAACTCCACAAAGTCATCCAAAATTTTGGATGGTTCAAGGATTGGTTTGGAGAATATGAAGCCAAAGAAAATAAACATCTGGGTATCGGATTTGAGGATGATGAAGATGATGAAGGAGATCATGCTTCGAGTGCCGGGATTGAAGGCGAAAAGAGCTCAAAAGAAGTCGCCGCAGAAAAAGAAGCTTCGATCAAAGCTTATGAAAGATATATTGAACAGCACAAATATGCCATTAGCGAACGAAAAATGCATGTGTCAGATCCAGAGCAGATCAAGCTTTTGAAGGGTGAAGATCTGGAACTGTGGCTTGAAACCGAAACCCGAAAAGAACTCGGCAACCGTAAAACGGTTTGGGGCGCTTTGATGGTGGTCCCGGGTCTTAATCCAAGACAAATTGTTGGTATTGCTAGAGATGCCAAACGTAAGCAATTTACCTTTGTAGATAAAGCTGAAAAAGGACAAAAAGTGATGGGACTTGATGGAAAAGAAGTGGTTGTCGATACAGATGACGCGCCGCTTTTGATCCAACACCAAGGTAAAGTAGTCTATATCCCTTGGGAAGGTCTCAAGGAAGCGCTTGTACACAAAGGAAAGGAAAGACAATTGATAGATCTGCTCGATGCTTCAGCCCTCAAAAGAGATCTCCAAAGTGCGGGTGAAAAAGATCCAGCCTGGAAAGCGTTGGAGAGTGCAAACAGAACCGCCCTTGCGAGTCCTGGGAATGTTCTGGGAGCGGCGATAAGTGGGAAAGTCCGGAGTATCGAACATGTAAAAGTGCTCGAAACCCTCATAAAAGACAAAATATTACTAGCGAGGCAAGCCGTCGATCCCTCTGAAATGGCTCATCTTGAGGTAGATATTGGAGGTATGTATTGGCACCGTGTATCCTGGGATGAAGTCCGACATCTGTCGCCGAGGGATTTGGACAAGCACATCAGAACCGTCTACAAAGAAGAAAAAGCCAAAAGAGAAGCCAAAGAAAAAGTCTATACAGCCATCGCTCAAAAATTGGCAACAGCGGGCTTATCAAGTAATGTTTCAGCTTATAGTTATATTAACCATCAAGAAGCGCATTATAGTGTGGGAGGATTTGGCAACTTCTTTGAAGGGCGTGATGGATGGATCATCGGCAATCTCTGGAGTAAGGGGATTATAACGGGCAAGGATATTGGACTCTCAAAATCTTTCACCGTAGAGCAAGCTATAGCGCTTCTGATGATCACCAATCTCGCACAAAATCGGATTGTGGATTATCATAAATTTGAACATACAAAATTGGATGAAAAAATTCCTCAGTATGAATTTTATGAAGATGATGATGGGATTTATTATAATGATGGGACGTTTAATGACACCGATCTCGTAACCCCAGCTGAATTTAAAATCCTTACCAAAGATACAGGCCTTACAGCCTATCAGGCCACAAAATTCCTCAAAGAATTCTACGGAGGGAAAGTGATTAGAACAACGAACCATAATAATGGGGCTGGTAATATGGATATCTTTGATCCACATGGGGCCTAAACGTTAAATTATTTATCTATCATGGATTTACAAACGACTCAAACCAAGACCGGTAAAACTGCCCAGGATTTCACAATCCCGCCGGCTATGCTGCAAAAGCATCCAGATATTGTGGATCTTCTGATCAAATCAGAATCCATGGATGATGATGAGCGGCAGTATTGGTTTAACCTTTACGAGTCTATGGAAGACGATCATATCGAGCGTCTTCGAGGTATTTTGGCCAAAGAACAAGAACGCAGAGCCCAGATAGAGCAAAAATATGGGCCGCAAAAACAAAAATTTACGCCAGAAGAAATAGCCGCTCGTAATGAGGTCTATTCGCAAAGACAAGAATCAAAATGGGCTGAGATCAAAGCCGAAGAAATAAAATATCAAGAAAGCGACGAAGAGGCGAGTGAAGATATATTGGGAGAATTGGATAATCTATAGTCAATATTCATCGGGACAATATTCAATACTCATGAGATCGCTTTTTTCTGATAATTTATTCCGGTGAACGTGAATATTGATTATTGAATATTGAATATTTTTGTATATTTGGAATACATGTCTTCTACTTTTATTCACAAAAACGAAAAATTTACCTGCCAACACTGTGGGACTAAAAACCCGCCTGCAAAGGGGACTTGTCGTGATCATTGTGTGCAATGTCTGTACTCAGTGCATGTAGATGAAAACCCCGGAGACCGCATGTCTTTGTGTAATGGCTTGATGGAGCCAAAAAGTATAGATTTAAAAGGCGACGGAACCATGGGAAAAATCGTTTATGAATGCACTAAATGCCAAAAAAAATATCGTAATAAGATTGCAGAAGATGATGATAAACAGGCCTTATTTAGAGTTTATCAAAAAAATACCCTGTAAAAACTTCAATAGATTTTTATGTAAAAAAGCTTGCCAAAGGGCGGAAACTAAGACTAGAATTCATCTCGCTTTATTCATTAACCCATATTTATCATGACTAAAGGAGATTTAGTTGCTGCTGTTGCTGACCAAGCTGGTCTTACAAAAAAAGCAGCCGGAGACGCGGTTCAGGCTTTCATTGATGTAGTTACAGGTTCTCTTAAAAAAGGAAACAACGTGACTATTACTGGTTTCGGTACGTTCAAAGTTTCTAATAGAGCGGCTCGAACTGGTGTGAATCCACAAAACCCTTCTCAAAAAATTCAAATTAAGGCTTACAAATTTCCAACTTTCAAAGCTGGGAAAAACCTTAAAGAAGCCGTTAACTAATTGGTTATCGATTCTAAAAAAAGACCTCGCATTCGCGAGGTCTTTTTTTGTCTTGTCTTATGGGAGCTGCTTTAGCTGACGCTGCCGTTAAGGTAATTAAGAAGTTCTGACTGAGATAATCCGTTGGCTGCTAGGGTGGCTAATTCTCCAGGATACAGT
Organism: Candidatus Altimarinota bacterium; assembly: GCA_036525565.1. GTDB lineage: Bacteria > Patescibacteriota > Gracilibacteria > UBA4473 > UBA4473 > DATDAE01. The sequence goes on along the minus strand of DATDAE010000021.1, from coordinate 8,019 downwards.
ACCGTATCTCCCCAATCCCAATCCCCTTCATCATATTCAATGATAGGTCTTCCGATCGGATCAGAGGCTACTTCAAAATGAGGGCCTGTGACCTTTTCACGTGCATGGCTGAGACGACTACTAACTAAATACTGCACCCCTGCCCATAGAGAGGTTTTGAGTAAATCTTGTGTAGTAGAGATCGATAATCTTCCCATGTCATCATTATCCACTCGCCATTCCCCGGTTTCGGTGGGACTGATATTGATCTTTTTGGTATAAAAGACATTTATCATGCTCAATTGTAGACTATATCCATTACCGTTTTCAATGAACAGGGCGCCCACTATGCCCATAGATTCCAGCACTTCTTTAGCTTTGGCTAATGTAGGTAGGCGTTCCTTGGTTAATGTTGATAGGCCTTCCTTTTCTTGGGTTTCGGGAGTTTGATTTTGAGATTCTTGTTGACTATCGTTTCTCAGTGCAGTGGTTTCTCTTTCGGGTTGTTTTTCTACTACGGTTTGTGGAGAGAGATTATGAGCTGCACCAAGGGCATCGAATCGTATATTTAGACTTGTCTCTCTGGCAATTCGTTGAAAGGGTTCTTCGTTTTTAACCCGTGTTAAAATAATCCCCCAAAGTTCTCGCATATTCGGATTTGCGAATAATTGGGACAAAGCTTTTTTCTCTGTGAGGCTTAAGGCTGGGGCCTCTATTTCTTCAAAAACCGTTTCGGTTTCATTCACGAAAGATTCCATTTCAGGAGAATTTGGTTTTTTCCCAAAGGCTTCTACGGGACTGACGAGAGATGCCAGAGATGCACGACCACTCAAAGAATTTAGGAATACCGCTGAAACTCCACCTCTTTCATTTTCGAATACAAAAACACCATCTGCATCAAGAAAGGCTTTGCCTTTTTCGATCAAATCTTTAGCAAAAGTTTTATCTTCTTCTGTTAAATTTTCACGACTAGTAATGGCTTCAATATCAGCCTGCTTCTTGTCAGGATTTTTTGGACGAAGGTTTTCAAAGTTAAACTTTCGAGGTTTTTTTGAAAGATTCCTCCTTCCTAGTTTTGCTTCTAAATCTGGGGAAAGTCTTAAGCCTCTTCGTTCCTTTTTGGCGAGCGCATCTCTTGCAATATCTCTGGCCAGATCGGATCGGTCTTGCTTGACTTCTTTATCGAGAAGTCCCAAAGCTCTTCCGAGCATTTTGAGACCTTCTATGCCAGGGATCCAGCTAGTGTTGCTTTTGGGGGATGCGTCTTTTGGTTCAGGATTTGTTTCAGGAGGCATGGTCTATTTTTTACAAAGCATAAAGTTTTTTAATTTTTCTTGTCGTCATTACCACCTTTGTTTGGCCGGTTATCATTCTGGTTGCCACCTTTTTTTTGGCCACCATCAGAACGATTAGGCTTGTTATGGTTGTGGTTTCTTTCACTGTTGTTTTGTGGTTGACCATTATTACTGCCGAAATGTCCTACAAGGGTCTGAAGTTCATCGAGCATACTTTGGAATTCTTTCTTTTTAGCTTTGATGAGCTCTTCTTCGTCTCGTATGAGCTGTTTACGATTATTAATTTCAGTTTTGTGGTCTTCGATGATGCCTTCATGTTCTTTTACAAAGGCTTTAATCTCTCCAGTCAAAAGCCCAAGTGTTGCCGCCGGGTCATTCCCATTGGGGATTGGAGTTGTGATCTCGGCCTCTTCAGAAATCACGGGCGCATCCTCGATCACAGGTTCGTTGTTTCCGAAAACAATAGGCTCATTCACAGGTACGCTATCATTTGAAACTGTTTCTACTGGGGCCTCTGGATTAAATCCTTCGTTAGGATCAAAACTCGGGATTTCTTCCGCCACTGGAGCCACTTCAGGAACGGCTTCTGGTGCTACTTCAGCTACAGGCTCTGTTACAGGGGCTGGATCTACGGCAAAAGGATTGTCATTATTATCAGGCGAAGTCTCTTCGGCTACTGGGGCCGTTTCTACGACGGGTTCGGGAGCACTTTCAACGGCTGAGGATTCGACGGCAGGCGTCAAATCTGCTGCAAAAGGATTGTCATTGTTGGGAGTTTCCTCTGCTGTTGGAGCCATTTCTGGATTGGCCACAGGAGTGCTTTCAACTCCGGTTGATTCGACCGCGGGGGGTAAATCTGTAGCAAAGGGATTGTCGGCGGCCACCGGAGTAGGCGCCGGCACCACAGGGGGTGGAGTCGGATCTGCCACAGGAGTGGGATCTGCTGGAGGATTCGTATCGTTAGTTGTATTATCTTGTGGAGCTGGGGTTTGATCCTCATCATTGCTTCCACCGCCGAGACCAAAATTGAACTTTACCATTTGACTTTTAATAAGGTTTTCATACTATTTTACCTGGTTTGAGGCGAAAGATCAAATCTTTTTATTTCCCTTCGTAAATATAAATGAGTCAAGGCGAACTCGAGCGATCTCTCAAGAAAGTATCAGAAGAAGCCGAGGAGGGGTTAAAGACTATAAAAAATTTGGAAATGCTTGGGGACTGGTACCAGGCGTTTTTAGGCAAGAAATCACCCTTTAATGCTTTTTTTGTGGCCTTGAAAGATCTTTCAAATGAAGATAAAAAAGAATACGGACCGAGAATTAATACGCTTAGAAACCAGTTAGAAGGAGCTTATGCTTCTAAAAAAGAGGCCTTGGAAATCATCGCGCTCAATGAAAAACTTAAAGATGATCGTATCGATGTCACGAAATCTTTTGCGAAGAAACAAGGTACTTTACATCCTTTATCTCAAGTACAAAGACAAGTAGAAGACGTTTTTGTGTCTATGGGATTTGAGATTGCCGATGGGCCGGAAGTCGAAACTGAATGGTTCAATTTTGACGCACTCAATATCCCCGGTACCCATCCCGCTCGTGATATGCAGGATACGTTCTTTGTGAATCACAAAACAGATAATCCTAAAAAAAATACTGTACTCAGAACGCATGGTACGTGTATTGATATTCGTAAAATGTGTGAAAAAGGGGCGCCAATTCGTACGATTGCCCCCGCGAGAGTCTTTAGAAATGAAGCCTTGGATGCAACCCATGATGCTATTTTTTATCAAGTAGATGGGTGTTTGGTCGACAAAAATATTTCTTTGGCAGATCTCAAAGGCGCGCTTAAGAGCGTACTTTCAGCGGTTTTTGAGCGAGATATAAAAATCCGAGTTCGTCCCGGGTACTTTCCATTTGTGGAACCAGGTCTAGAGATAGATATCTGGTGGGAATATATTGATAAAAATGGAGAAGCAGCCGGTCGTTGGCTCGAATTTTGTGGTGCGGGGATGCTTCATCCCAATGTATTGCGCCATTGCGATATTGATCCTGATGAATACAACGGGTTTGCCTTTGGGTTTGGTCTGACTAGACTCGTCATGATGAAATATGGTATAGAAGATATCCGTCATCTTTTTTCCTTCAAAAAAGAATTCTTAGAGCAGTTTTAATCCCCCATTTATGTCTACAAAATTTCAAAAGCGTATTGAGAGTTTCCCACAGGAGATTCAAAAATTGATTGTAAAAGGCCGAGATCAAAAGTTTATAACCGAACAGGAGCTCATGTCTGTGCTTCCTGATGTGGAGGATAATATTGATTTACTCGACAGTTTACATGAATTGCTTTTTGATTTGGGGGTTGATGTGATTGATGTGAAACAAGAGAAAATCTGGAAAGAGAAAATCAAGAAACAAGAAGAAGGCGCTTCTCCTGAAGATGTTCGAAAACTTGAAGAAATGGTGGCAGATCCCACCGACGAAGAACTCAAAAAAGAAGAAGCCGAAAATAAAGAAGAAGAAGAGCAGGTACATGTAGACCTTTCGGAAATATCAAACGATTCGGTGCGGATGTATCTCAATGAAATAGGACGAGTACCCCTCCTCAAAGCGCCAGAAGAAGTATCGCTTGCCAAACGAATTGAAAAAGGCGACTTAGCGGCTAAACAATCTTTAGCCGAAGCCAATCTGAGATTAGTGGTGTCTATTGCCAAAAGATATATCGGTCGAGGCCTTCCTTTCTTGGATTTAATGCAAGAAGGTAATTTTGGACTGCTCCGGGCGGTTGAAAAATTTGATTACCGAAAAGGATTCAAGTTCTCGACCTATGCTACCTGGTGGATCCGTCAAGCGATCACTCGGGCTATCGCTGATCAAGCGCGTACTATCCGGATCCCGGTCCATATGGTGGAGACGATCAATAAGCTCACCCACACCCAACGAAGACTTCAACAAGAACTTGGACGAGAACCCCTTCCAGAAGAAATCGCTGCTGAGATGGATCTTGATCTCAAAAAAGTAAATCATATCCTCAAAATCTCACAAGATATCGTGTCGCTCGAATCGCCCGTGGGTTCTGATGGGGAAGATTCTAGACTGCAAGACTTTATAGAAGATGAATCAGCGCTTTCACCTTTTGAAACGGCGCATAGACAAATGATCAAAGAAAATATCTCTGATCTCCTCCAATTCCTTTCCCCTCGAGAACAAAAGATTATCAAAATGCGATTTGGGCTTGATGATGGGATTCCTCATACCTTGGAAGAAGTGGGAAAAGAATTTAACGTCACCAGAGAACGGATTCGTCAGATTGAATCAAAAGTCCTCGAAAAACTTCGAGATCATCCTATGGCTTGTAAGATTTCAGAAGATCCTGCTTTCAATAAATCCAATAAACAAGTGAAATTTAATGCCGATTACCTCAGTCTTGGGATTGCTCGTCAAAAAAGAGCCGCCGAAGATGATTCGAGATTGGCGGCTTAGATTTGCCAAAACACTTTTCTTTACTATATTCAATCAGCTTAATTTATACTCCTATGGCTAAAAAAGACGATCAACAAACGACCAAAAAAGTACTTCTCACCAAAGAAGGGCTCAAGAAACTTGAAGAAGAATTAGAACAACTAAAGACCGTATCAAGAAAAGAGGTCGCCGCCAGACTGGCAGAAGCGATTTCTTATGGGGATTTGTCTGAGAATTCAGAATACGTGGAAGCCAAAGATCAACAAGCTTTTGTGGAAGGCCGGATTTTAGAAATAGAAGATCAAATTAAATCAGCTGAAATTATCTCGGGTGGTGAAAAATCATCTTCAGGGACCATCCAAATTGGATCTACGGTAACTTTGAAATTTCAAAAAGATACCAATGAATATACGATTGTGGGATCGACAGAGGCTGATCCGTTGGGCCACAAAATTTCCAATGAATCACCAGTAGGATCCGCTATATTGGGGAAAAAAGTAAAAGATAAGGTAATCGTAAAAGCTCCAGCAGGCGATTTGGAATACGAAGTGGTGAAGATTGCGTAAAAACATTCCCGAGTGGAATGAGGATGTTTGAAGTTCGTGAGCCGAGGGATCTCCCTTCGTGTGTTTTTCAAAAATCAAGTTCTTTCTTTTGACTAAAATCGCTACACTAAGGAAGATTTATCCGCTCGCATATAAGATTAATATTCTATTTCGGTCGAAAATGTTACTTACTCTCCCAGCTTCTAAATCTATTTCCAATAGAGCGCTGATCTTGGCGGCTCTTTCGGATAAACCCGTAGTTTTGAAAAATTTGTTGGAATCTGATGATACCAGGTATTTGCGAGGGGTGCTTGAAAATTTAGGGGTACGTATTATGGGGCAAGGGGTAGGGGAATATTTGATTATCCCCCCGGAGCATTTGTGCGGAAATGATTCGGATAACTTTATTGGTAATGCTGGTACGGCGGCTCGATTTTCGGTGGGATTATCACTCATCACCGAAGGATCTTTTACCTTGAGAGGGGTTGATCGAATGCACCAGCGGCCATTTGCGGATTTATTTGAAGCCATTGAGGAGGGGATACGTATTACGTATTTAGGGGAAGCGGGGTTTTTGCCGGTAAAACTATCAAATAACAGAGATCAGAGATCAGATATTAGTAAGATTACTATATCTGGTGCTATTTCCTCACAATTTATTACGGCCTTACTTTTGGTGGGGGCCCGACTACCAAAGGGGCTTGAAATTGAAATACTGGATTCGGTGCCATCACAGCCTTATATTGATATGACGTTGCAGATGCTTTCGATCTGGGGTATTAAGTATTCTCTATGGTCATCCTCTGACTCGATCAGAGGATCCAGTGATTTGACTCTAGATTCTCGGGTCAAGCCCGAGAATGACAATACTATTATAAAAATCCATCCAGGGGTAACCGCACCGGCTTCTTATACGATTCCTCCTGATATGAGCGCGGCGAGTATTCCCATCGCTTTTGGGAAAATGATGGAATGGGATTTTGATCTGGACTACGAAAAAGGAAAAACGCTTCAGGGAGATGAAGCGTTTGGTTCTGTGATTGAACCCTTACAGAACTTAAGAACTGAAGGACTTGAGAACTTGAGAACGTTGGATTTTGAGGCTTGTCCGGATGTTTCGATGACGGGGATGGTGCTGGCGGCCGTTTCTCCAGGAACTACTAAATTTATCGGCCTTGAAAGCCTGAGAGTCAAAGAATGTGATCGGATCGAGGCGATGCGTGAAGGACTGCATCAACTAGGATTTGAAGTTTCGGTGCAGGGGGATGAAGTGACGATTGTGGGGAACCCCGAAGCTCAGTTTCCCCCTGATAAGGGGGAACGATCGCGAAGCGATCAAGGGGGTTTAAAAATCAATGCCTACGATGATCACCGGATTGCCTTTTGTTTTGCCATTTTACTCTATCGATTAGGGATCAAAGATGTGAGAGACATTCGGAAGATGATCAGCAATCCCGAGTGTGTCAGTAAGACTTGGCCAGATTTTTGGCTTGATCTCGGGAGTTGGACCGACCAGCTGAGAGCCGTCTCTGGAGTGATAGTAAAAAAAGAAGACACCTATCTCTTGGTCAAAAAACCTCGGAAAGATCATGCCTGGCAGCTGCCACAAGGGGGAAGAGACCCAGGGGAGACCGGTTTGAAAGCGGCTCGTCGAGAATTGAGTGAGGAATGTGGAGAAGATCTCCAGGTCAAATGGGTGGGGGAGCGTGCGGTGGGATCGTACCGATATTTTTTCCCAGACGATTTTAAAAGGCATGATGAAAATATCACGGGAGCTGAAGTTTCCTTTTATCTGGGTGCTTACATAGCTGGAGAGGTTCAGCTTGATAAAAATGAGATTGTGGATTTTAAATGGGCCACGAAAGACGAGATTAAAAATTTAGTGGATAAGGTGTATTGGGACGCGATCAAATCAATGTTTGACTAAAACCTCTTCAAATCCACTTTAAGAGGCCTGCTTGTACACTGAAACGAGTACCGCCCAGATCTTTTTGACTCCCCCCCTGGGGTTCATTTTCAATCCATTTAAAGAAATCTTCCATCTCATCAAAAGAAGGCGTTTTTTTGGTAATGGAGCGCAGAATCTCTCGTTGGAGAGCCTTAGGTAAAGAACAAATATCAGATACCAAATAACAATTATCGGATTTTTGATCTTTGATCTTTGCTATTTGATCTTTGAGATACGCATCAATTTCCCCAAAGATAATACTTTCACTCACAAAAACTTTCTCTAAGTTGGGTGTAATTTTTCGGAGCTGAGGGAGTACTTGATGACGAATGAGATTGCGTTGGTGATGCGTATCATCATTGCTGGGATCTTCGTGCCAAGTCAATTTATGATCTTGGGCATACTCGATGAGATCAGTCTTAGGAAGACTCCAAAAAGGTTTGGTGGAGCGGTCAAAAGGGGAGAGCCCTCCCACTCCACAACCTTTGGCCAGTCGAAAGATCATGGTTTCCACCAGATCGGTAGCATGATGCGCCGTCAAAATTCGATCCACTTTGATTTCAGTCGCCAATTTTATCGAATATTCCTGGCGTTCGGTTCGCCAGTATTGTTCTAGATTTTGAGAGGTCTTTGCCTTATTAAGGCACTTAATTGTGCAAGGAATGTTTAATTTTGAGCAAAAATTTTGTACAAGTTTTTCGTCTTCTTTATTACCTTCCCGGGATTGATGGTTAAAGTGCAGGACGTGCAAAAGCTCGCTGGGATGACACTGAGAAGCGACCGCTAAAAGGGCCATA
>DATDAE010000020.1:0-2333 GCA_036525565.1 Candidatus Altimarinota bacterium | reverse complement strand
CTTTTGACCCTTATCGTCGGGGGACGTGGTAATTTTTGGGGCGCTATACTTGGCACGATTTTAGTGATTGCTATTGGTGAAATCCCTCGATTTATTGGGTTCCCAGATGCCATCATTGGTTCAAGTCGGAACCTTCTTTTTGCCGGACTTTTAATCGCCACGATGTTTTATCGCCCGGACGGGCTATTCACTGTGTTTAATAAAAAACTTAAGAACTCTGGAACTTAAGAACTTAAGAATTCCTAAGTTCTCAAGTTTCCAAGTTCACAAGTTAATTAAAACCACATGCCAAATCAAACACCGGTCCTCGAAGTCGAAAACATCTCCAAATCTTTTGGAGGGGTGCATGCGGTGGATGATCTGAGTTTCAAAGTAGCCCCTCACACCATTACCGGGCTGATTGGTCCTAATGGCGCGGGAAAAACGACGGCCTTCAACCTCATAACCCATTTCTTACCACGAGATGGCGGTTTCATCCTCTATCAAGGGGAAAATATGAAAAACATCCCCCCACATCTATTGGTTCAAAAAGGCATGGCCCGAACGTTTCAACAAATCAGATTGTTTAAAAATCTCACCGTGCGTGAGAATCTCCTCCTGGCTTGTTCTCATCGATATGATCATTGGTGGAGTGCTTTTGGGGTGGTAGACGAACAACACGAACTCAAAAAAGTCATCGATTATCTCAAGGAAATAAAGCTCGATCATTATCTCGAACAAAAAGCTTCTGACCTTTCTTATGGACAATCCAAGTTGGTAGAAATCTTACGAACCATGCTGACCGATGCTGATCTAATCCTACTTGATGAGCCGGCTGCTGGGGTCAATCCCACCATGCTTCATACGGTCGAACGCTTGATCAGGGACCTCAAAAAAAATGGTAAAACCGTACTCGTCATCGAACACAACATGCCGTTTCTCATGGGGATATCCGATAGTGTGATCGTCATGGAGAATGGACGATTCCTCATGCAGGATACACCCGCCAAAGTCCAAAAAGACGCACGAGTCCTTGAGGCTTATCTGGGAGGATAAACTTAAGAACTTTGGAACTCAGGAACTTGAGAATTCTCAAGTTCTTAAGTCCTCAAGTTCAAGCGTAGAAAAATATTAATTTACAAATAGCGCCAGTTAATATGCTCCTCAATATTGAATCACTCACCGCCGGATACAGCACTGGACCCGATATCGTCCACGGGATCAATCTGCACCTGCAGGAAAACGAGATCGTCACCATCATCGGGCCCAATGGCGCCGGTAAATCCACCATCCTTAAATCCATATTTGGACTCACCCATATTCGAGCAGGATCGATCCGTCACGGATCCCGGGACATCACCGGACTCCCCACACATTCTATCATCAAATCCGGGATCGCGTTTGTGACCCAAGGCATCAATATCTTTCCCGACCTCACCGTGGAAGAAAACTTAGAAATAGCCGCCTTTACTATGCGCAACAAGTCAGAAGTAGAAGGCAAAAAAGAAGAGGTGATGGCCTTTTTCCCAAAACTCAGAATTTTCCGTCAAAAAAATGCCGGGATTCTTTCGGGCGGGGAACGGCAGATGGTCGCGCTCGGCATGGGCCTCATGCTTTCCCCTGAGATCTTGCTCCTGGATGAACCCTCGATCGGTCTCGCTCCCATCATCATCGGGGAAGTCTTTGAAAAAATTCAAGCCATCAGGGACTCTGGAACCTCCATCCTCATGGTCGAACAAAACGCCTCCAAAGCCTTGCAAATATCGGATCGAGGATACGTCCTGGAACTCGGGAAAAATGCGCTTGAAGGATCTGGTAAAGAGCTCCTCAAAAATAAGAAGGTCGGAGAATTGTATTTGGGAAAAGGATAAGCGATAATACTCTAAATAAGTTTCATCTCTTTCCTCAAAAAATAAAACTCAGCAATGCTCAGATATCATTCCAAAAAGATTGCCACCCCCCACAAACACAAAGATGGTCGGATATTTGCCATAATGGCGCTTTTTGTAGGGCTTGGGAGCAGTGCTTTTTGGATTATTTTCCCACTCATTTTGAACAACTTGATCCATAGCGAGGCCAAAGTAGGATTTTATTATTCCTTTATGGCGGTCTTGGGACTTATCTTTTGTTTGTTAAGTACCGTTATTTTTCAAAGATATTCCAAGATACCGATCCTCAAATCAACCCTCTTTGTTTTGTGTCTAGGGATGATCGGTATGACCGCGGCTGAAAATATTTGGCATCTTGGAAGCTTGGATATCATCCGGGCTATCTGCTCACTCTTTATCGGGATATCGCTTTCTTTGTTTGTAAAAGAGTTTGCTACAAACTCAAATCTTGGGCTAGAAGAAGGT
>DATDAE010000019.1:0-5894 GCA_036525565.1 Candidatus Altimarinota bacterium | reverse complement strand
TCATCCAAATTTTCCAGAGGATAAGCACTAGTTGAGACGTGGATACCACCAATGATGGTATCTAATCCATCGGTCATGTTGTTTCGTATGAGATGAAATCCTAAATAGCCACTAAATCCATGAAGTAATTCAACTCGCACTTTCTCTGACATGCTCAGAAATTAGACAAAATACTGTTTCATGTCAAAAGAGTCGATAAAATACACAAAGGAAGATCTCTCCGCTCGCATAGTTCAACGATTCTTATTCTGGTCGAGAATGGTTTATCTATTTTTTGTACTCCTCCAAATGCCCAATTTCTTTAGCTTCTTTTCTCTCTAGTTGAGCAGGTTCTGGATTCTCTGGATCTGGTTTCCCAATGGCGATCATCAGCACTGGGATGATTTTTTCGGGAAGCTCTAGCAGCTTGGCGAGTCTTCCTTGGGAAAATCCCATCATAGGACAGGTGATGAAGCCTTTACTTTTGGCACTGTACATAAAGGTCATCCCCGCGAGTGCGCAGTTACGGATCACCATGTCTCTTTTTTGTTCTGCAGGACGCTCTTTCATAAGCGAACTTTTCATAGCCTTGAGCTTTTCAGGGGGTAATCTATATTCCCAGTATTTGCAGATACGTTCCTGTTCGTCTTTTCCAAATTCAGTATTACCCAGCAGTATCACGATGTTTCCAGAAGTCATGATATGATCTTGGCCAAAAGCGAGCGATTGGACGGCCTTGCGCTGAGCCTCATCTCGTATCAATAAAAATTCCCAAGGTTGCGCGTTATACCCCGAAGGCGTATACCTCACATCTTGAAGTATCTCAAAAAAAGAGGCATCGCTCAGACGAAATCCAGCCATAAAATGATGACAGGATCGGCGTTGCCGAACCAGATCAGAAAAATCGTTCATAGCTGAGCTTGCCATTAATCAGAAGTTTCGACACGGGCTGGTTGACTCTTAAAGATAGAATTACTCAATTGATTGCCTTCCACTGGAATGGTGGCACTACTTTGAGTAAAGAGAAACCATACACCGAGAAGAACCGCGAGAACGATGATTACTTTTAGAGCAAAGGTCATATCTATCTTTATAAGGATTTACTACTTATTGTCTAATATTTCCTGAAAAATGGCCTCCATTTCAGCCCTTGATTCGACTCGGATTAATCGATCTCTGAATTGAGAAGCTCCAGCGATCCCCCGGATAAAATGCGCAAAATGTTTGCGTAGTTCGATCATGGCCCACTTTTCATTTTTAAATTCTGTGGCGAGATCAGCATGACGTCGGAAAAAATCGAGTTGTTCGGCGAGTTCTGGCTTGGGACTCATGGGTTTCCCATCAAAGAGCTCCCTGGTTTGTTTGAAAATCCAAGGATTACGTAGAGCCGCACGTCCTATCAGGACGCCATCAAGGTGCTTGATTTTGTCTTGAGCGATACGGGCGGAGGTGATATCACCATTACCTAGCACGGGTATGGAGAGCGCGTCTTTGACGTCATAGATTTTGGTCCAGTCGGCGACCCCGGTAAACTTTTGTTTGGTGGTTCGACCATGGATAGCGAGGGCGGATATACCCGCAGACTCAAAATTTTTAGCCGTTTGTATAAGGCCACTGTCATCATAAAAACCAAGTCGCATTTTAACCGTTACGGGAAGTTTAGTGTTTTTGATCAAGGTTTCGATCATATTGGCGGTGGCACAAGGGTCTTTGAGTAAGGCCGATCCATGTCCCGATCCGATGACTTTGGGTGAGGGGCAACCGAGATTGAGATCGATGAAATCTACGCCTAAATCTTCCACGATCTTCGCCGCTTCTAAAAAAGCTGATACCTCACTCCCAAAAAGTTGAACCCCGTAGTATTCTTTTTCCTCGGGAACAAACTCGATCATACGGAAGGTTTTTTCATTTCTTCGTCGTAAGGCTTCTGCTGAAATCAGCTCAGAGACGAGTATGGTGCTGGGTTCGATTTCTTTGATAAGTCTCCGAAAAGGGCTTTCGGTGTACCCTGCCATCGGGGAGAGTACGATGATGGGGCGTTTGAGTGTGGGCCAGAAATCCTTTTTCATAGAGTCTGGATAGTAATGCATTAATACTTTTTGTCATCCCCAATTGCGTCATTACAATGATCGAGATTTATAATCCTTCTCATGAAAAAATTAATCCTTCTCGTTTTGGTGTTTATGTTGGCAGGATGCAGCCAGACTCCAGGAGAAAAATCAGTTCAAGCTCCTGAGCCCGTCAAAAAGGAGATCATTCCTCAGGGAGAAATCGAAAAAGTATCGCCTCAGGTAGATATGGAATCAGAAGCCAAAAGCATGGTCGAACCAGCTGATTTGGTAGAAATTGATACTGAATCCGGAACCACAAATCTTAATATACCGCTGACTAATTATCAAAAAGAACAAATTAAAGAAAAGCTCAAAGAACCACTGCTTCCACCAAAAGAGGTAGATAATATTCCCTCCAAAAGGAAAGAATATCAAGAAAGTGGTGAGGCTTGTGAGGGGTATGTCCCTACTTGTCCCGATGGTCACCAAGCTTTTCAAGATGAGATAGGATGTGGATGCTGGAACTAGGAAATGGTGGCTCGAGGCAGACTTGAACTGCCGACCTCCGGGTTATGAATCCGACGCTCTAACCAGCTGAGCTACCGAGCCACGACCTGATGATTCTATGGAGAAACGCTATTTTGTAAAGTTCTTCACAATTTGCTCCACAAAAGATCAAACATAGTCTTGTGAAAGGCGGCTATTTCTTCGGACTCGATCACTACGGCCATCTTTTCTTTCCACGAAGCATAGAGGACTTTGTCATCAAATATATTTACCTCTGGGGAGAAATCATACTTGGTGTGATCTACGAGCTTGGTTTCCCGCGCTTCGGACTGATCTTCCTTGCGGCAGTCTTTGCCAGATTTATTATCCGGCATGATAGCTCTGATGAGGATTTCGGCGGAAGCTCGTTTCTGAGCATACTTTGGGAAAAATCCCGGCAGATGGTCGTGAATGGTGCCGACATTGGCGTAGGCCCTGATGGCGGACTCCGTCTCAAGGGTTTTTTCGTAGGCTTTTTGGAGGCCTGATTCTCCCTCGAAAAATTGAACCTTGGGTTTGCGAGTTTTCTCGGGTTCGATAGATTTGAGGACGGGAATGATATCGGCGATATCTCTTTTTTCTCGGTTCTTTTCGGCGATAAACGCTTCTTTTTCTCGCTCCAAGTGATCGAGGAGGTGCTCGGGATCGAGTACTTCAAAGGTCGTAGTGCCTTTATGATCTCTTTTGTTGGCGAGGCCTTTTTTGATCAGCAGGTTGAAAATATCATAGACCGTGGCTCTCGAAATCTTGGTGTGACGAGCGATATTGCTCGCGCCTTGTGGCCCGAGGCGGAGACATTCGAGGTAGATGGTGATCTCTTTCTCTGAGAGTCCGATGCGTGAAAGTGTCTTTTTTATGATGTCCATGGATTTGGATTTAGAGTTTTTTATTGTCATGCTGAACTTGTTTCAGCATCTTGAATCTCAATTTATAAGCTTAAAACTTATAGAACAAGACCCTTAAATAAATTCAGCATGACACTTTTTGTGTTGTCGGTTTATTTTCGACAAGTCCAATATAAAAGTTTCTTAAAGGCTTTGCAATACATTATAATCTCAGCCGACGTGGTCTTGATTTGTGTTCTGATTTGTTTATATTTAAAATATAAAATAATTATTTAAACCCCCTTGGTCACTTCGTGACCTTTCCCCTTGTCAGGGGGAAGCTCATTACCCTGTTTGTCCTATGCCCACCTGTTCCATCACTGCAAAAGATTTTAAAATTACTCCTCAGGAGGAAGCTATCATGAAAAAGATTGCGCCGACTTTTGATGGGAAGACTTTTGAACTTCCTCAGCCGACGCTTTGTCCTGACGAAAGGGCGAGACAAAGAACCATGCATCGTAATGAGCAGCACTTGTATCGTAATAAATCTTTTTTCTCTCAAAATCCGGTGATCTCGGTCTATCCAATCTCAGACAAAACTACGGTGGTTTCTAAGGAAGAATGGTTTTCAGAGGCTTGGGACAGTTTGGATTATGGGCGGGATTTTGATTTTACCAAGAATTTTTTCCCGCAGTACTACCTGATGCAATGCCAGGTACCGAGGGCTTCGACAGTGACCATGAATAATGAAAATTGTGAATATACTACCGGAACAGCTTTTTGTAAGGATTGTTATCTGATTAATTCGTCTGAGCACTGTCAAAACTGTTCGTATTCAAAACTGCTTCAAAATGCCCGGGATGTTTTTGATACCAGTTACGCGTATGACAGTGAGCTTTTGTACGAGTGTTTTAATGTCAAAAAAGGCTATGAATGCGGCTGGGTTTATAATTCGCAGAATGTTACCGAGTGCTGGTTTTGTGATGATCTGCGTAACTGTCAGAACTGCTTTTTGTGTACGAATTTGGTGGGCAAACAGTTTTATTTTGGCAATGAAAAGATGTCAGAATCGGATTATAGAAAGAAGGTTGAAGCAATCAGAAATAATCCAGAGCATTTGGCTCAAGCGAAAGCTTTTTTTTCAGAGCTTAGAAAAGATCGAACGGCCAAATACGCTGAAATTCTGAACTCGGAAAACTGCACAGGTGATTTTATCTCGAATTCCAAAAACTGTCAGGACTGCTATGATATGAGTGATAGTCAGGATTGTCGATATGTCCATGTGGGGGTTAATATCAAAGACTGTGTTGATTGCTCCAATATGTACTTGAAACCAGAGCTTTCGTATCAAGTCTTGGGGACGATCAATACGTATAATGTGCACTTCTCCCTCTATGTCTTTGATAGTTCGGATATGTGGTACTGTGAACAATGCTACAACTCCAAAAACTGTTTTGGCTGTATCGGCCTGCGGAATAAGGAATATTGTATTTTTAATAAACAGTATAACAAAGAATCCTACGAATCTATGGTTGCTCGGATCATCGCCCACATGCAGAAAAGCGCGGAGTGGGGGCAGTTTTTCCCTGCTTGGATGTCACCCTTTTTCTATAACAAAAGCCTCGCTCACGAATACTTTCCTTTGAGTAAAGCAGAAGCTGAAAATCGAAATTATCGATGGGAGGAAGAATCCACTACGAACTATCTGCCGCAGGATTATATCGTTCCCAAAGATATCAAAACCGTGGACGACTCGGTATGTCAGAAAATACTGGCATGTGCGGTGACGGGGAAAAACTATCGGATTCAGAAAAACGAGCTCAAATTTTATCGTACGATGCGATTAATTATCCCGGGAAAAGGGCCTGAAACGCGTTATGCCGAGCGCATGAAGTTGCGGAACGCTCGGCATCTGTGCGACAGAAAATGTTCAGAATGTGGAGTGGAGGTCCAGTCGACTTTTGCCAAAGAGCGACCGGAGAAAATCTTATGTGCGAAGTGTTATGGGGAGGCGGTGAGCTAAACAATATTCAACGAGTCAATATTCAATATTCACGAGCCTAAAATAATCCTACCAAGCTCACCACGAGTCTCAATTCGGGTGCTTTTTCAGAGGACGATTTTACCTTGGCGGTGTTTGTAAATCAGCAAGTGGCGGATGCGTTTCGGACGTAGTTTAGATTTATGTACGAAGGTTGTAAGCCTTTGGATAAGTAGCTTGCTCGTTTTAATCTTTTATCCGAAAAGAGAGGAGGAAAAAGAGAAAAAGGATGACAGCGGTTCCTATCCAAAGCCAATCCAGGCCTCCGTAAATGATCAGATATCCGGCAATACAGGGTCCGATGATATTGGCGACTGGGTCGGCGCTGTTGTAAATACCAAAGAGCTTTTCTTTGTGGTGTTTGGAGGCTTCTTTGAAAAAATAAACTTCTTGAAGTGGTTCGATCAAAGCCGCGCCTATATTGGATAAGGCAAAGGCAAAAAGCAGGATCAC
>DATDAE010000018.1:0-3462 GCA_036525565.1 Candidatus Altimarinota bacterium | reverse complement strand
AAATACGCATCCAAATCAACTCCCGCATTAGGATCTCCACTCAACGTAAGTACGTCTCCTACCAAACTCAAATCTTGCGCGTCTGTATTATCGAGAAATGAAGCCAAGCTCACTGTCGTCCCGTCTCCTGTCAAAGAAAGCGTGCTTCCAGAAAGCGAAAGATCTTGCGCATCCGTTCCCACGCCTACCACTCCAGCCAAATCTACTGATCCTCCATCCACCAAAGAAATAACGGTTCCCGCAAGCGAGAGGTCTTGGGTATCAGTATCGGTGTCGATTAGATTGAGAGCGATACTCGTCGTATTCGTCCCATCCGTCAACTGCAAGTTCGATCCATTAATACTCAAGGCTGCCGTGGCACTAATCCCATCCGCTCCACTTCCTGGTGTCACACAACTCCAAGTCGTTCCATTGGACTGTACCACTTTACCACTACAAGTACCTGCCGTGATCGCTACTGTTTCCGCTAGATCATTCACTTCTGCTGTCGTGATATAGTTGTTCGTTGTGAGATAACTTTCGTCTACATAGTTATTAGTCGTCAAATACGCATCCAAATCAACTCCCGCATTAGGATCTCCACTCAACGTAAGTACGTCTCCTACCAAACTCAAATCTTGCGCGTCTGTATTATCGAGAAATGAAGCCAAACTTACATTATTTCCTTCAGATATCGCGAGCGTCGTCCCCGTCAAACTCAAGGTTTGATCATCTGTATCACTAGTCACCGAACCCACGGCCACACACTCCCAACCGTTGGTCGTATCGTACTGCAAAATTTCAGCATCATCACAAGCCGCCGCTGTATTTACATAATTATTCGACGTCAAATAAGTGCTCACATGTCCATTTACGAGTGACTGCGTAACAATGCTCGACAGAGGCACTGTGGTCGTATTCACCGTATCGGTCAACTGAAGATTAGCCCCGCTCACGCTAAGCGCAGCATCACCCCCGATACCATCAGCCCCTCCACCTCCAGCCAAAGCGGCAAACTGAGCGGCCGTAAAACACTGCAATCCATCTTTATCACAATAATGCGTCGCTCCGATTTTCCCCTCAACATCAAAAGTTAAATCAGCCGAAACCGTCGCCGTCTTCAGGCCATCTCCATCCGTACTAAGAATAGCCGCCCCAACCCCTATCGATGTAGGTGTGGTAATACTATTGGGAGCCATGATCGCCCTCAAATCTTCCGCCCAATTCCCTATAATCCCTCCATCCGGCTCCCCTGCTGGCGTACTACCCGGATAAGCTTGAACCTGTGAAAAGGTTCCTACGAGTATGAGCAATAAAAAAACCCTTAAAATCTTATTAAGAGACATGCAAGACAAAACGGACGGGCTTTTGTTCATAGGGTTTTATTTTGAAAAAAGTTATCTTTATCTGGAGGATAAACCGATCTTCTGGGTTAGTGCTTTCATTCGAAGTTAGTGCTTTCATTCGAAGATTCTTGATATCCTAAACAAGATTTTAAGAAAATCTAAAGCTAAACACAACTTTATTTTTAACAAAAACGCTTTGACAAAACAAAGCTGGCGAAGAATAATAGCCTCGAGGCAAGCTCTATTCCTATTCGTAAAAACCCATTGCAAAATGTTCGAACTAGAATCCACCAAAAAGCGTAAGCGAACCATAAAGCTCATACTACTCGTACTAGCCGTAGGTCTTCTTGGATTTCTGGGTAATCAATGGATGAATGGAAATTTAGATTTTGCCACATCACTCCTCAAGCAAGGTGCAACGGTAACCCTTCAGACCACACAAGGCGACATCAAAATAAAACTCTTCACAGAAGAAGCTCCAAAAAATGCTGAGAATTTTTATGCACTCGCCAAAGGCGGAAAATACAATGACACGATCTTCCACAGAGTGATCGACGGGTTCATGATACAAGGTGGAGATTATGAAAATGCGGACGGAACCGGGGGCAGAGCTTATAAAGCACTATATCTTGCCGACGAGTTTTCTGAAAAATTATCACACAAACGAGGCATGGTCTCCATGGCTAACAAAGGCCCTGACACGAATGCTTCCCAGTTTTTCATCGTCCAAAAAGATTCAACCTTTCTTGACGGCCGTCACACTATTTTTGGAGAAGTAGTCGAAGGCATGGAAGTCGTAGATGCTATAGCTAAGGCAAGAGTCGACGAACAAGACCGACCCGTTCGAGAAATCAAGATAAACCGAGCTATTCCCAAGAATTAAGACTTAGCATTCTCGATGAGAATGGGCGCCGCTCAATATGTCACAAAGTCCAACATATCTCTTGGATTTATCCGAAAAATGATCGATCAGTAAGCTTTAAGTAGCTTTGGGGGTGATCTGTTCCAAAGACCAAAGATCTCCAAATCTACCCGCAAGCCGGTAGAGATGTTTGAGTCGCCCAAGTACCGCAAGTGAAAGGGTCCCCCCACTTTCATCGATTTCTGCGTATTCTAGAACACTCATAACTTCTGCTGAAACTCGATACTGAACCTCCTGTCTTAATCGACTTTGAAAATCTGGCGAAGTCCTCCGTATCATATTAAACATATCTTGAGCACTAGCTTCATTGTCTCCAAACAAAATAGCCATCATACAGTTCAAACAACGATAATCCTCTAGTTTGGCCATAGCGACCAGCACATGCATCCTCACCTCCAAAGAATCATGAGCCAAATACCTCGTAATGGCTGGTAAACTTTTGATATCTTTTATTTCTCCGATGGCATAAATAGCCGCAATAATTTCTGCTTCTTCATCATCAGAAAGCAGGGTTTCCAAAATCCCTCTCAACTTATCTTTGTCATAGAATTTCCAAAGCGCTATGATCGCATGTCCTTTGATACGAGGATGCGGGTTCTCGAGGAAGCTTTCTGTATAAACCACCATCGCTGGATCTTCAAAGATTTCCGCAACGGATCGTAAACAAATACACTTCAAGTAAACATCTTGAGTTTGCACCTTTTCGAGAAAGAAGGGCACTAAATCATAGGGAGGCATATGCGCAAAAAGGTTCATCAAGGCTAATTTTCTAATATGACCATGCGAAGGGTTCAGGTAAAGCGCTTCCAAAATTTCTACAAGCTTATACCGAGAAAAAGGATTCTCTTTTAAATATTTTCGTAAAGCTTTAATACCCATCAACGACTCCAAAACTTTGATCTTAATATCGGTAGATTCCGTCTCATCTTCGAGTATTCGAACATAAAGTTGAAAAATAGACGGATCTCCCACCAACGTAATTTGCTCAATCGCTTTCTCTCGTACGAAGATATTAGCATCTTTATCGATCACCGAAGCACCCAAAATATGAACCGCCCGACTATGCCCTTCGTGTGACAATATTTCAGCAATATGGAGCTTGGTAGCAATAGAGCTATCTTGATAAAAGCTCTTTTTGGTCATTTCTGTGTATGGCTTTCGCATCAAATAAAGCAAACCCACCAAAGCCAAAGATCGGAAGAGCACACGTCTGAA
>DATDAE010000017.1:0-3926 GCA_036525565.1 Candidatus Altimarinota bacterium | reverse complement strand
CGAGGTCATTGGGCAACGCCGCCGACCCATAGGTTTCAAGCACTGCTCCTACAGCTTTTTCAGTCCCGGATAAAAGCTCTCTTAAAAGATCTGGACCGATACTGGGATTAATTTTCAGGCTTGGGATCGAAGAATTAAATTCTGGTTGAAATATCAATTCATGTTTTCGCTTCCCCATTCTCCGCCTCGCTCCATCCCCCACCTCGATACCAGCTGCACCGAAATACCCCATAGGCCCGGTTACCTTTGATTCAAAAATATTAAGCCGACTATCATTTTCTTTGGTGACGCGAGAACCACGGTGAATCGTCCCATTGGCATAAGCCAAAACTTCAGCAAAATCTCCATTGGCCGCAATTTCCATCGCCCCAGTAAGATTTGGGATACCATCGCTACCCGGAAACCCGACAGATGGTATTTGCGAAGCTGCAAATACGATTGGCACAGCCAGATTTCTCAAAGCATAGGATGACGCCGCCGCAGAATATTCCAGCGTATGAGTCCCATGGCCCAAGGTTGCACCGTCTATCAGGTCATAGACCGTTTTGATAGTAGCGGCCATAGCCGTCCAAGCATCTGGTTTGATCTCTTTTGAATCGATATTGGCCAAGTGAATACCGATAATATTGTATCGTCGTCTTACTTGAGCGATATAATTACAGACTTCGATAATCTTCGGAAGATTGACCGCCCCTTCAAAGGAAATCGTACCACCGTCATTACTGGGGACCATAGCGAGCGTCCCACCTGTATGAATATAGGCAATCGTGGATTTAGTCGCATCTGGTTGCGCTTCCTGAAATTGTATATCTGGTTTGTATTGTCCGAAAAGATCATGAGAGACGCCAGCTCTATCGGCCATCTCGAGGAAGGACTGCTGTCCTGGGGTTAGTTCTGCCATTTTAAAAAAGGGATTAACAAAAAATAAAAATTAATTTTTATTTTTTAGGTTTATGTTTGATCTCTTTATACCCTCAATGTATGAGTGGCCTATATACCCACATGTTGCATATATATGTACTATGGGCTATAATATACCCACACATAGAAAAAATATCGCATGTATCAAACCGAATTAGAGCTCATCGGCCTCTCCCCAAACGAAGCCAAGATCTACGAATCCATGCTTAAACTCGGGCAAACTGGAGTTTCCGAGATCGCTCTCAAGGCCAATGTCCATCGTCGGAGCGTGTATGACACGTTGATGCGGCTCATCGACAAAGGCCTCGTTTTTCAGATCTTTCAAGGACGAGAAAACTTGTACGAAGCCGTCGATCCACACAAATGCATGGAATTATTGAAGGAAAAAGAAAAAGCTTTTGAAAGAGTTTTACCCGGACTTTCTCATTTTCATCACTCCAACCCATCCCACAAAGCGGCTTATATCTACGAAGGGCTAGAGGGATATAAAAACTACGTGAGAGATCTCACCCGAATATGTGAAGATACCTACTTCTTTGGGGCGAAGTTTAACTGGGCTAGCGAAGGGACGTCTATCGCGCTTTTGAAACAGTACAATCGAGAGATGAAGAAAAAGAAAAAGAAACAATTCACGCTTTTTGATCCACGAGTCAAAGAGAAGTTCAAGCGAGACCAATATTCTAAAGTAGAAGGTGAATATAAATTTCTCCCAAAAGGATATGAGCCACCGGGTGTGGTCGATGTCTTTGGGGATCACATCGTGAGTTTTGTGGGGGCTGAAATTGGCAATGTAGGGAGAGACCTCTCTATATTTGTGATGATTAATCCTGAGCTCGCCGAGACCTACCGCACGTGGTTCCGTCTGACCTGGGATTTGGTTTAAATATGAAGTTTTTATGAAGATTTAGCCGGTTAATACTTTGACAAAACGGCTATTTTTGACCTATAATGTGAATGCAGGTGTTTTTAGACTTTGGTCTTTAAATCACTCCTGGTGTCAACAAAAAGGGATTCCTTCATGGGCGTCCTTTTTTGTTTTGCTAAAGCCCTTTTTAAAACTCAAACATGAAGTTTTGATGAAGCCTCACCGTTGCACTGATAAATCAAACTAATAGATTAAATCCATGGTGGAGCCGGGGCCATAGTTTAATGGTAAAACACCTGTCTTGACACCAGGAATTGAGGGTTCAATTCCCTCTGGCTCCACCATTTTTAAATTCCCTGCATCTCCTCGATATACCCCGCCCTATCGGCTGGTAAGGTTCTTTTCATGAGCGCTGAACCCACCACTACGATATCGGCCCCAGCTTCTTTCAAACTTTCTGCATTTTCAAGCGTCACGCCTCCATCAACCTCTATCTCTCCTCCAAATCCACGAGCCCGGAGGCTTTCGATCTTATCCAAAACTTCCATCATAAAAGATTGCCCCCCCGCTCCTGCTTTCACCGACATGAGGAGCACTTGATCGGCTATTTCCAAAATCTCGTCCGAAAGTTCATCGGTATCGGTGTACCCATCTACACAAATGCCGGCTCTGATATTTTCATTTTTGAGAATCGTCAATAATTCGAGCGCCGTTGCCTCGCCTGTGTTTTCGATATGAAAAGCTATACCACTGCACCCCAGAGTGATAAATCTTTCAAAAAAAGATTCTGGATTATCCACCATCAGATGCGCCTCAATCGGTACTGGAAAGGTAATCCCCACCAAATCTTGGACATCAAAACTTACCGCCGGAACATACTGCCCATCCATGATATCTAGATGGATTCGATCGGCTTCCTGTAGTGAGTCAATTTCGGCTTGGAGACTGGAGAAATCAGCGTCGAGGATGGAAGGGGCTATTTGCATGAAACAAGGGGCAAGGGATAAGTATTAGGTATTAAGGGATTTCCCCTTGTAAGATTATGCTCGAAAAACTATCCAAAACCAATTTTTTTAGTAGTATCCTGGGGAAGTATCCTCACCCCTTGCCCCCTAATACTTATCCCTTGTTTGTATGCGCATTCGTCGCTTTCGCGCTCGAAAAAAATGGTCTATCCGAAGTTTATTCTCTGGATGGAATCTTAAAAAATTAGCCTTATTGGTGTTGGTTCTTGGTATTTTGGTTTTTAGTTCTTTGGTAGTTTATGGTGCCTTTTTTCTGCCTTCAGTGAAACAGGCTGAACAGTTAGCTTTTGCGGAATCTACGATCATTTATGACCGAAAAGCCTTGGACCCTACCGAGGATCCCAATGAACATATTTTATACGTGATCCATGGCGATGAAAACCGAGAATATGTCCCTTTAGAAGAAATATCTCCTTGGCTCAAAAAAGCCACTATTGCCATCGAAGATGATAAATTTTATCACCATTTTGGTTTTGATGTAGGGGGTATCGTCAAAGCCGTCTTGGCTCAAGTGGGTATCGGACGAAAAAGGGGGGGGTCCACTATCACGCAGCAGTTGGTAAAAAATGCCTTTCTTTCACGAGAACGGAGTTTTGAACGTAAATTTAATGAGCTCATTCTTTCGGTTAAGGTGGAGTGGAGCTACACTAAAGACGAGATTTTGGAGCTCTCTCTCAATAAAATTCCTTATGGTAATAATGCGCATGGAGCAGAAGCTGCCGCCAAAACCTTTTTTGGAAAATCAGCCCGAGATCTCACTCTCGCCGAAAGTGCTATTCTGGCCAGTATGCCAGTAGCCCCAACTCGGTTTAGCCCTTATGGATCTAATAAAAATCTCTTGATGGGGTATGCCGCCCCCGATAACCCAAACTGTCCAAGTGGTTGGTGTAAGGGTCGAAAAGATCTCGTACTCCAAAGAATGCACGAACTCAAAATGATCACCTTTGAAGAGTTCAAGCAAGCGGTCAACGAATCTAAAGAAATCAAATTCACACAACTGAGAACGGATATCAAAGCCCCTCATTTTGTATTTTATGTCCGAGAAAGAATCGAGGAAAAATACGGTACGGAGTTTCTCAAACAAGGGGGCCTTCGGATTTTCACCTCTCTTGATC
>DATDAE010000016.1:0-2974 GCA_036525565.1 Candidatus Altimarinota bacterium | reverse complement strand
CCTCTAGTCAAGCTAGAGGATGACACTGAGAGGAGCTTTTCCAGTGAGATTTCCCCAAAGTGACTTCGGACATATTCGGCAAACATTTTAGCATTTTCTTTGCCGATGAGTGGGATACCAAGGGAGGCGATAAAGGATTCTAAGGTTAAATGTTTTCGGGCTTGCAGGGAGGCCAAGAGGTTTACAATTTTCTTTTCTTTAAACATGGGGAGCATAGCGAGATCCTGCATCGTGAGCCGCCAAAAATCAGCCGGAGTTTTGATAAGCGCCAGTTCTAAAAGGCTATCAATAGTACTCGGTCCCAGGCCATCAATCTTGAGCGTATTGGCAAAATAATACAGTCGTTCCCGGTGTCTGGCGGGACAATCTGGGTTCGGACAACGGGTGATGATTTCTTCTGTATTGAGGGAGGTCTTACATTCTGGGCAAGAAGTGGGGAACACGATGTCCACTTGCGTTCCATCTCTGAAATCCTCAAGAACCTCTACGACTTCGGGAATGATGTCACCGGCTTTGCGTATGATCACGCTGTCTCCGATTCTTACCCCTTTGCGTTCCATCTCATCTCGATTGTGAAGGGTAGCACGAGACACGGTCGATCCATCGATATCGATGGGCTCGAGCTCGGCTACTGGAGTGATGGCGCCGGTGCGTCCTACTTGATAGGTGATACTCAAGAGCTTGGTGTATTTTTCAGTCGCTGGGAATTTCCAGGCGATGGCGTAGCGAGCCGTTTTGGCGGTGTATCCCAGTCTTTTACGAAGGGCAAAGTTGTGAACCTTGATCACGATGCCGTCAATCTCATAATCAAACTTTTCTCGGGCCGAACCATCATTGAAGCTTTCACAGAAATCAATAACACTTTCCATGGTTGAACAAATTTTTAGTTCACTATTGTGGGGGAGGTCGAGTTGATCAAAGTATTGGAAGAGCTTAGTTTGATTAAACCCATCCCCCCGACCCCCTTCCCTTGTCAAGGAAGGGGGAGTAGAGCATTCGTATAAAAATAATTGGAGATTGCGATCGGCTGCGATTTGGGGATCGAGTTGGCGGACAGAACCCGCGGCGAGATTTCGGGGGTTTTTGAAACCCCCTGGTTCGCTTTGCGAACCATCCCCCTTGTCAGGGGGAAGTGTATTAATGCTTTTAAAATCAGCTTTATTGATAAACACCTCTCCTGATACTTCGAGATCAAGAGGCTCTTTGAGGCGGAGCGGGAGATTCTGTATGGTGCGGATCGTGTGGGTGACATCTTCCCCATAAGCCCCATCACCTCGGGTGAGGGCTTTGACTAAGACGCCCTTTTCATACCAAAGGGTGATATTGAGGCCATCGATTTTGTATTCACAGGAGTACTCGATTTGGTCGAGTTGAAGAAATCGTTTTACCCGTTCGTCAAACTCAATCAAATCTTCCCGAGAAAAGGCATCGCCTAATGAATACTTACGATGATGATGCGCGACTTTTGGCAGTTTTCCAGAGAGGGGGACGCCAACTCTTTGGGTCGGCGAATCAGGGGTAATGAGTTCTGGGTAGGCGGTTTCAAGGGAGATGAGCTCTCTTTTGAGTTGGTCACGGACAGACTCAGGGACGATTTCTCGATTTTCATCAAAATAAGCCTGATTGGCTTTCAAAATTTCTTCTCGCAACTGGATTATTCTTTTGGCGTCTTGGGCTTTGTCCATGTGGAGTTATTTTAACTTTTGAACGCTTATTGTCCAATATCGAAACCCTGGTGGAGGCAGGGGGATCGAGAAGAACATTGTCGACCGGAAGCTATTCCCTAATTTCTATGTGAGCGGAGACATCTCCCCTGGTGTAGTTTTATTGATCAAGTTCCGAATTATACCAATCTCTAGCCAAATCTTTATAAAATTGGTTCTTCTGATGAACAAGATAAAGCTTCTTTTTTCTCGACCAATTTTTAATTTGGTATTCTCTTTCTCGAGCAGAGATTAAGCATTCAGAAACTTCATAATAAAGTAGTTTTGTGAGATTATATTTCCCTGTGAAACTATTGGGCAGCAGTTTTTCTTTATGTTCCCAAGTTCTTCGTTCTAAATCACAGGTAGAGCCAACATACAAAGTGGAAGCAGATTTATTACTCATGATGTAAACGTATCCAGGAAGGTTTTCCATATTTCAGTACACTAAGGGAGATATCTCCGCTCACATTTACCACATATTCTCATTCCGGTCGACACTGAAATCTTCATGAAGATTTCATAAAAGACCCCAACTGGTGTTGGGGTTCTTTTTTTATGAAAGTTTATTACACTACTCCTCGATGAAACTCACTTGGTTTTCCAAATCGAAAAAGAAGGGGCAAAAAGGCCTCTTTGGAGGCGTGATAAAAAGTCATGAAGAGATTCGAGCGCTTGATCACAAAATCAACAGGCACGAAGCCAAGCAGATTGAGGATGCAGAGGCTCAGATTGAGGAAGATTTGAAGAATTTCGAAAAATAAAAACATCCTGATTTCTATTATTTCAGTCCGGACTCTAAGGTGTTTATCTTGGTTGAGTCCGGACTGGTTTAGTTTACCTGTTTTTGCGTCTTGTGAAAAAGGCCTTTTTGTGGTATAATCATTAGATTTTTTGAAGTAATTACATAGCTATATCCCAATGGCAGAGCCAGAAACACCAGAAGCCAAGACGCCAACGCCCGAAGCATTGGCGCTCCAAAAAGAGCAGGAAGGCCAGCTTAGTGCTGATTTGGAATCGCTTAATAGTGAAATTCGAAAAGAGCTTGAGGATTTGAAGGCGCTCATGGATGAAAACAAAGACAATGATCCCACCAAGGATACGGAAGCTTCGTTTACGAGTTTCAAAAAGGCGTCAGAAACCTTGAAAGCCCTCGAAAGTTCCGCGCAGGCCAATAGAGAAGATCCAGAAAATTATGTGAGATCGGTTTTGGAGGCTTCGGATATGTTTGATGATAATGCAGATGAATGGCTCGATGTTTTGGGCTACCA
>DATDAE010000015.1:0-5111 GCA_036525565.1 Candidatus Altimarinota bacterium | reverse complement strand
GCGAGATATTGTGCTCCTCAAAATTGTTTCTGGAATGACTTTTGGAGAGATTGCAAACGCGCTGGACCTTAATGAAAACACCATTAAGACCCAATACTTTAGGACGCTTGATAAACTCAAACAGCATCCTGAACTTTTACTTTATATTCTTATCGTTTGCCAATCATGAATACCCCTATGCACGAAATCGAAGCCGTCATCGAGGCCTTAATCCGAGGAGAAAATCCTCAAACCTCTCTTGATCCTCATCTTATGAAAATATTAAAAGAGCTTATTTCGCAGGTTGGTTCTGTAGATATCGATCCATCTTTCAAAGCGCAACTCCTTGAGCGTGTGCACCAAGCCTTAAAACCCAAAGCCTCATTTTGGAGCCAATATTGGTGGAAAGCGGCCTTACCCGTTTTGGCTGTCATGGTGATCGGGACCGCTCTTTATACTTTTGGTCCTTCGCGTTCGATCGAGCCGAGTCAAAACCCAAAAGCAAACCAAGACACCACGCCAAAGCGCGGGGCGATAACGCACAAAATAAAAGCACAGGGAGGGGGTATGATCGAGGCGGAAGATAGTCCTTCCCTCATCTCGGCCAATACAGGATCGGGGAAATCAGCTTCGCTCGGGGAAGCCCTCAAAAATGTATTTACCAAAGAATCCGTGTCACCAACTTCACCACCGTCACACCGGGGAGGCGGCATGATCGATATCACCGACAATCCGACCCTCGTACAGTCCAATACCGGAGCTTGGAATGGATCAGAAGCCAAAAGAGGCAGGGGTTCGATGGAAATGGATGATAGTATGTGGTATGAACCCTATCCACTACCAAGACCTGAGCCTTATTTCCCGACGCCCGAAGATCGAGAACAATATGCCCAGATCAAAACAAGCCCGATAAAAAAGGTCAAAGAACAGCCGGTATCTACCTTTTCAATCGATGTAGATACGGGGAGCTATGCCAATGTACGTCGGTATATTCGTAGCGGACAAACGCTACCGCAAGATGCCGTGCGAGTAGAAGAAATGATTAATTATTTTTCCTATGATTATCCTTCGCCAGAGGACAAAAGCGTGCCGTTTTCGCTCACGACCGAAATCGGTCCCAGTCCGTGGAATGACAAAACAAAATTGCTCCATATCGGGATCAAAGGGTACGAAAAATCAGACACCGAAAAAGTTCCCGCTAATCTGGTCTTTCTCGTAGATGTTTCAGGCTCTATGGGTGACCAAAATAAACTCCCACTCCTCAAGCAATCCCTCAAACTTTTATCTAAAAATCTAGAAGCCCAAGACAGGATTTCTATCGTGACGTATGCCGGTAGTGTGGCCATCGTGCTTGATGGATCGGCGGGCAATGATACGGTCGCCATCGAAAGTGCTTTGGACCGATTGCATTCAGGGGGCTCTACCGCCGGGGCTGCGGGGATTGATCTCGCGTATCAAACCGCCCAAAAACATTTTCTAGAAAATGGGATCAATCGAGTTTTGCTCGCCACTGATGGGGATTTTAACGTCGGAGTCAATAATATCGATGAACTCAAAAAAATCATAGAGCAGCAAAGAGAAAAAGGTATATCGCTCACAACCCTTGGCTTTGGGATGGGGAACTACAACGATCATCTCATGGAGCAACTCGCCGACAAAGGTAATGGAAACTATGCTTATATTGATACGCTCCTAGAAGCTCAAAAAGTCTTGGTCACCGAAGGGCGATCAACGCTCGAAACCATTGCGAAGGATGTCAAAATACAAGTGGAATTCAACCCTAGCATCGTGAGTGAATACCGACTGATTGGGTATGAAAATAGAGCGCTTGCTCGTGAAGATTTCGAAAATGACAAAATTGATGCCGGAGAAATCGGCGCTGGACACACGGTCACCGCCATCTATGAAATAGCTTTGGTGGGAGAAGGGGGAGAACAGGTGCCAGATCTCAGATATCAAAAATCAGACACCACTAATCAAGTCTCCGATGAGCCAGTATTACTCAATGAGCTTGGTTTTCTCAAGATCCGATACAAAGCCCCAAATGGACTGATCTCCAAACTCATAGAAGTCCCTCTGGAACGGAATCAAATCATTCAAAACCTCGATCAAACCACTGACAACTATAGATTCTCAGCCAGCGTTGCGGCCTTTGGTCAAAACCTGAGAGGAGGGGATTATCTCAGCAGCTTTAGTTATGAGCAGATAGCCGATCTCGCTAGAGGATCGAGAGGCCCAGATCGATATGGATATCGTTCAGAATTCTTACAGTTGGTGCCTTTGGGAAATAGTATTAAGTAAGAATAAAAAAATTGTTCAAAAAAATACTCCGCCCATCAGGATGAGCCTATCCTTGGGCGGGGTCGCTTGATATGAGGGGTTATTCGAATTCGACAAATTCGCCAACATTGAAAAATTTCTTCCGCGGGATCTTTTCATCCACTTCAAAAATTAGTTGTTTTTTACATTCCGTAGAGAGGTATTTTTGATCCTCTGGACAACGAATTTCAAACAGTCTGCCGCCTTTGTGTTCTTGGATAAAAATACGATCTCCCAAAAGTTGAATACGGCCCCGGATATCAGAGAAAAACAGGTCATCGCCTTGAGCCTCGTAGAGGCCAAGAATTTCTTGAGTCTTTATATCAATTTCCAAGATTCGATTAAGCCCATTTTTAGGAAGCGATCCTAGATTATCATAAACTAGAAGGGTACCACGTTCTGTGATTCTGGGGCTGTGTTGATTGTTGAAAAGCCCGGTGATAAACCATTTATTTTCATGGGTATCTTTGTCTAGGAGCATGATGGTATTGATGTGCCGCATAGAGATGAGCATGTCACCGATTTTTCCATCTGGGAATAAGTCCGCTTGATCTTGCGTTCGTAATATCCGGATATCATTAAGATGGATACTGTCTGCACAGCTGTTGCCCATGACCACATCAATATAAGGATCATTGAATTTGGCGATGATAGGCAAGAGCGGGATCTCTTCGATGATGGTTCCAGTATCCCAGTCAAAGAGGGTTATAACTTCGGACGTCAAAAGCAACTTTGGAGTACACTGCGAAAAAGGTTTCCCGGCAAATAAAGTCTCCATTTCAGAGCCTGGCATTCGGAAAAACTGTCTTCCTGGGACGTAGGCGATGCCTTGGAAATGTTCTCCAAAATGATGCAATACTTGATCCATTTCTGTGCGCCAGACAAGTTCGGCTTTACCGTTTTTAAAGGTCCTCCGCGAATAGAATTTCGAAGCCTTGTCAGTTTTTTCTTGGAGCAAGAGGTCCGCCCCATCGATGAGATAGGCCTCACCTTGAATAGCTTTGTCATCCTCTCCCAAGAGCGATCTAGATTTGAGCGTTCCATCCTCGTACTGAACCAAAAGATAATCAGTATTTACTTTTGGAGCTATGACAAGCGGCGGCAATCCACTCATCCCGGTTTTAGAAAAAAGTAGACCATGAGCACTGATCATATCATCATTATCGGAGCTAAGATCTAAGTCTTTATAATCTTCCTCGATGTCAGTAGGATCAGCATCAGAACTTTCTTCTTCCTGGATTTTCTCGAGAGACATCTCGATAGACTGCTTGAGCCAGAGATTGATATTCCCGACATTATAATTGGAAATAGCCCATCCTCCCACAAAAGCCATCAGGAGCATAGACAGGCTAAAAAAAATAAAAAGAAGACGATTCAACATCCAGGTAGTTGGTTTATATATTTTATCCTGAGGATTATACTCAAAAGGCTTTTTTGGGGAAAAGAATTCACCAGAGGCGGGGAAACTGTTAAAGTGAAGTGGTGCGAATGTGAAGGCTTATTTTAAAACAACAAAAATGAAATATTATTATCTTCTTGGCATGCTTGTGTGTTGCGGGTTTCCTTCCGTAGCTCAGGCTTATTTTGGGATGGGGCCATTGCTTCCGATGCTTGGGAATGCCTTTGTGGTCATGTTTGCCTTCTTTGCCGCTATTATCGGTATTGTGGCCTACCCCATGAAGATGACGTGGGATGCGTGGAGAGGTAAAAATAATGGCGGGAAACCCTCTAAAAAACCAAAAAAATAATGGCTTCACGAGATTTTTTCATACATCAAAATTATGTATTGATGGATCGAGGCTATCCCTTCCTCAAAGGCGTAGGGAGTCTCGAGAATAAGTTCTTGGGGGATAATCTCTCCGCCATTGGAAAACCAATATTTGTCTGCGGATTGGCCAGATCGGGAACGAGCGTGGTGACTCAAATGCTCCAAACCCATCCAGATCTCGGTTCGCTCTTATATAAAGATCTACCGATGCTCGCGATGCCTTATTTTTGGAGTTTTGTCAGTGATTGGTATTACCGAGGGGTGAAACCTCACCAAAGACCTCATAAAGATGGTCTCAAAATCGATCCCAATACGCCGGATGCATTTGAAGAATTTTTGTGGAGAAAAGAGTTAGACGACTACCAAAAAGACCAATTGAGTACTTGGCTCGGTGCGGATTTCGCAGATCCTTCCCTCGAACAATGTCTCAAATCAATTATCCCGAAAGTCGTTTTTATACGTAAAGCCAAGCGCTATCTTTCCAAAGGAAATTATAATCTTTTTCGGATCCAATATTTGGCTTCGCTTTTTCCAGACAGTCAGTTTGTACTTTGTTTTCGTAATCCTTTTGATCATGCGCATTCCTTGGCTCGAGTGCATGCACTTTTTAGCACCCAAGAAAATAAATATGCGGGCGATCAAATGGCCATTTTAGGGCATTATGAATTTGGTCCACAGCGTCAAGCGCTCGGGGACAAAAAAGCCCAAGAAAAGGCTTGGAAAGCAGGAGCGGATTATGAAGGGTATCTGTATCAATGGTTGGAAGTATACCAAGGCGTGTATGATCATTATTTATCTGACAAGATTTTGAGAAAGCGAATCCTACTCTTTGACAATGAAGCCTTGGTTAGGTCTCCGCAAAAGCGTTTACAAGAACTTTTTAAGTTTTGCGATCTCTCGGTCACACCATCCAATATCAAAAAACTCTCCGAAAAAGTGCATCAGCGGAATGTCTATAAAGCTTCGGAAAAGATTCCCGAAAAACTCAAAAAAGACGTAGAAGCCCTCTATAAAAAACTCAAATCTCACTTGTAATAATCCCTTG
>DATDAE010000014.1:0-3987 GCA_036525565.1 Candidatus Altimarinota bacterium | reverse complement strand
GTGATGCTACGGGGAAGGCGATTCTTTCGAATTATCATGAAGATGCAACCTTTCCGGTTTATGAGAAAAATTATTGGTGGGGGGACGCATGGAATGCTTTAGACCATGGACGGGATTTTGATTTTTCCAGAGCTTTTTTTGAACAATTCCATGAACTCAACCAAGTCGTACCTCGTATGAACTTAATTATCGTGGCCAATGAAGGTTGTGATTATGTCTCGATGACGGGGTGGTGTAAAAATTGTTATCTGATTTACGAAGCGGAGCGAAATCATGATTGTATGTTTTCGGAATACATCTATGACTGTAAAAATGTGCTCGATAGTTCTTTTTGCCGATTTTGTGAGCTTTGTTATGAGTGTATTAATTGTGAGCGTTGTTATAACGGTCTTTTTTTGCAGGATTGTGAAAATTGCAGTGATAGCGCATTTTTAAAGGACTGTATTGGGTGTAAAAATTGTTTTGGTTCGATCAATTTGAGGAACAAAGAATATTATTTTATGAACGAGAAGTGTGAAAAGTCTGTTTACGAGGAAAAAATAGCGGCACTTAAGTTGGGCCAGTATGAATCAATATCTGGTTTGAGAGACCACTTTAAGACTTTTTGCCAAAAATATCCGCACAAATATTACACGGGGAAAAATAACGAAGACGTTTCGGGAAATTATCTGAAAAATAACAAGGCCTGTTTTGAGTGTTATGACACCGAGGACTGTCGTGATGGGAGATTTCTTTATAACAGTGTGAAAGGGAAGGATTGTTTTGATGTAAATTTGGTGCTGCAGAATGCCGAAAGGATTTATGATTCTAATTGTATCGGGCATGGAGCGCAGAATGTGTATTTCACTTTTCTGGCGTGGGAAAATGTGTCTGACGTGTATTATAGTGAGATGTGTACGAGATCTCAGAATGTTTTTGGTTGCAGTGGGGTTCGGAATGTGAAGCATTGCATCCTCAATAAAGCTTATACACAACACGAATACGAAAAGTTGAGCACAAAAATTATTCAACATATGAAGGAGACCGGAGAATGGGGAGAATTCTTCCCGATTTCGATGAGTCCTTTTGCGTACAACGAAACGGTAGCCCAAGAATATTTTCCTTTGACCAAAGAGGAAGCTTTGGAGAGGGGGTATGGGTGGAGAGGGGAGGAAGAAAGTTCCCCCTTGAAAAGGGGGATACAGGGGGTTTCTGGAACCCCCCAAGCCCCCCTTGATAAGGGGGGACAGATATCAGACAATATCAAAGACATTCCAGACTCCATTATTAACGAGACCTTGTATTGTGAGATATCGGGGAAACCGTATCGGATCCAAAAAGCGGAGCTAAAGTTTTATCGTAAAATGAAGCTGCCTATCCCGAGATTGCATCCTGATGTGAGGCATTTGAAGCGTATGAAATTAAGAAATCCTCGAGAACTTTGGAATCGTAAATGTGCTCACACTGGCAAAGAGCTCCTGAGCACGTACAGTCCTGATCGCCCGGAGACTATTTTGAGTGAGGAGGCGTATGCGGAGGTTATTATTTAGCACAAACATTCCCGAGCGGAATTTTGAACGGTGGAATAAGTGAGCCGAGGGATCTTCCTTAGTGTCATGCTGAACTTGTTTCAGCATCTTGAATTCCTTTTAAATATTTAAATTTTGATGCAAGACCCTTGAAATAAATTCAGGGTGACAATACAGCAAGGGAGATTTCTCCGCTCGCGTTTAGATTGAGATTGATATTCCGGTCGAAAAAGTTCTTTTAGTCCGGCAAACTATCCCATAATCCTTCGAAAAAGATGAGGTGGGCGTTTGCCATTTCCTTGTTTTGCACCTCGAGGAGTTGCATGCCTTCTTTGTACGAAACGAGAAAGAATCGATCAGGAAAGAAGATATTATCTGCATGCGTTCGCTCGGGGTAAAGCTTGATTTTGTAGTACTCATTTTCGCACTGGCGCTTGAGTTCGCGGGCTTCTTTGCAGTCTGTCAAAATATCTCGGGTTTCGCGTCTTGCATCTCGCTTCATATATCCCAAATCCCAAAAGTATTTTTCGATATTGGGTCCCGTGCCAAGCATGCTCTGAGTGTCCACAAAGGAAGACCATTCGGGGCTTTTCATGAGAGATCCGTACATGTGTTTCATGGCTTCTTCTCCTTGGAAGTATTTTACTTTTGGTTTCACAAAGGACTCGTTTTGTCTGGCTGTAAGCTCTGGGATGTAGTCTTTGAATTGAGTAATTTTATGGTTCAGTTGGTGGTTTTCTCGTTCGAACTTGGTGAGGAGATCTTGGGGGTCTGTGGCCCAATAGGTTTTAGTCCCATACTTACTTCCGCGTTGGATAAATCCTTTTTGGACTAGATTTTCAAGGTTGACGTAGGTGGTGGACCGGTTAAGTCCAGTTCGTCCGGATATGACGGAGGCGGGATTTTCTCCGAGCTCAAGAGCGGCGAAGTAAATCTGCTCTTCTTTGTCTGTGAGACCGAATTGGGAAAGGGGAGAGTTCATCAATATTCAAGTTACAATATTCAATATTCAGGCTTGTCATTCTGGGTGCCTCAGAGTCTGAAGTGTTGTTACTGCTTATTAACAGTTGTTATTATAGTTTTAATAAAGGGAAAAATCAAAAATATCAATGGTTGGTTATTGGTTATTGACTACTGAGGAGTGCTTGATTAGGATAGCCTTAATGCAAAAAACGTGCACGGTTTCCGGCCAAAACTTCGTTATTACCGAAGAAGATCTTAAGTTTTATGAAAAGATGGGCGTGCCCGCTCCCACGCTTTGCCCTGATGAACGCGCTCGGCGCCGAATGGCCTTTCGCAATGAGCGGACGCTCTATCGTCGGAAGTGTGATTTGAGTGGAGAAGCTATGATGACGATTTATGCACCCGATTATTCTGGGAAGGTATACAAACCAAAATACTACTTTCATGGAGATTGGAGCCCTATGGATTACGCGAGAGATTTTGATTTTTCTCGGCCTTTTTTTGAGCAATTTGGAGCGCTGTTTCAGGAGGTTCCGAAAATCGGACTGGTCTATATCGGAGGAGATGACACGATCGAAAACTCAGAGTATACCAATGATCTCTTGCGCGTAAAAAACTGTTATCTCTGTTTTGATGGTCAAGAGGCTAAAGATTGTCTTTATTTACAGGGATTTACGGTGTCTGAGGATACACTGGATTGTCTCAATATTTACGGACTGCATTTTTGTTATGAATGTACCAATTGCGATAATGGCTATGAACTCTTTTATTCGTTTAATTGTGAAAATTGTCAAAATAGCTGGTTTTTACGAGATTGTATCGGATGTCGGGATTGTTTTGGGTGCACAAACCTTCATCAGAAACAATATTATATCTACAATAAATCCCATACGAAAGAAGCCTATGAAGCCTTTATGGAGGGGTTTGAGAGTGGGAGTTATAAGGTAATAGAGCAATTGAAAGCTAATTCTCAAAAGTTTTGGGATCAGGGTTTTGTGAAATATTATCACGGACAGAAGATCGAAGACGCAACGGGAGATTTTCTTTATGAGGCAAAAGACTGTGAATATTGTTTTGAAAGTAAGAAGATCCGGGATTGTAAATATGGTTCGATTCTTTGGTTGGGGGCCAATGACTGCTATGATTATGATACGTGGGGAGATAATGCGCAGCTCGTGTATGAAGCGATTTGTTGTGGTGCGAATATCCAAGATATTGGCTTTTCATATTTTGTGAGCCATGGAGCTAAAAACGTTTACTACTCACAATATTGTTGGTTTGGCGTCGAAAATATTTTTGGATGTGTGGGGCTAAAAAAGGCTGCAAACTGTGTCCTCAATAAAAGCTACACGAAACACGAATACGAATCTTTGAGTAAAAAAATTGTTCAGTATATGAAAGAAACCAGAGAATGGGGAGAATTTTTCCCCATCAGTTTGAGTCCTTTTGCGTACAATGAAACCGTCGCCCAGGAGTATTTTCCCTTGAGCAAAGAAGAAGCTTTAGTGAGGGGATA
>DATDAE010000013.1:0-21241 GCA_036525565.1 Candidatus Altimarinota bacterium | reverse complement strand
GTAGTGATCAATAAAATCGATAAACCAGCCGCACGACCTGATTGGGTGGTGGATCAAGTTTTTGATCTTTTTGTGAAGCTTGGCGCTACCGACGAACAGCTTGATTTCCCTTATATGTACGCCATCGCTCGTGATGGGATTGCGGTGCGAGATTTGAAAGATGAACATAAGGACATCACCCCGATGCTCGATTTCTTTATGGAGCATGTGGAGGCCGCCCCACAAGATAATGAGGCTGATTTTATGATGCAACCAGCCACGCTGTCTTATGATAATTTCTTGGGACGAATCGCTGTTGGAAGAGTACATGCCGGGACGCTCAAAACCAATGCCTCTGTAAGTATTTTGACCCCAGAGGGAGCGAAACGAAGTGGAAAAGTTTCGAAGCTTTTTACTTTTAAAGGGCTCAAACGGGTCGAAACCCAAACCGTCAGTGCGGGAGACATCGTCGCTATTGCGGGACTGAGTGATATTTATGTAGGGGAAACGATTGCCAGTAATCCGGCCAGTACGCCTCTTCCAGCGATCCGCGTGGATCCACCATCGTTGTCTATGAATTTCATGGTCAATGATTCTCCTTTTGCGGGTCGAGAAGGTAAATTTGTCACCAGTCGTCAGATCAGAGATCGACTTGAAAAAGAACTTGAAACCAATGTCGGACTACAGATTGATTTTGAAAGTGGCGAGGGGGATGAGATCAAAGTTATGGGACGAGGAGAGATGCATTTGGCAGTTTTGATCGAGACTATGCGTCGAGAAGGTTTTGAACTCCAAGTGTCACAACCTGAAGTCGTTTACCAAGAAATTGATGGTAAAAAATGTGAACCGATCGAAAATGTCGTGATCAATGTCCCTGATAGTATCAGTGGTAAAATCATCGAAATGATGTCATATCGAAAGGGTCAAATGACCAATATGAAATCTGAAAATGGTCTCACGCAACTCGAGTTTGATATTCCGGCGCGAGGGATTTTGGGCATCCGGTCCAACTTTATCATTTTGACGAAAGGCGAAGGCACGATGTACAACTCTTTTGCCCGTATGGAGCCTTACGTGGGAGCGATCGAAAAAAGAAAAGTAGGATCACTCATCTCTGGGGAGAACGGTGAAGCTACTGGTTACTCTATCTGGAAACTACAAGAACGAGGCCCCATCTTTATACGTCCCGCGACGCCTCTCTATGAAGGGATGATCGTGGGGGAGCATAATCAAGGGAGTGACTTGACTGTCAATCTCACCAAAGGAAAACAGCTCACTAATGTTCGTTCATCGGGCGCTGATGATGCGATCACTATCACGCCTCCTGTGGAAGTAACGCTCGAAACCGCCCTCGAATACATCAAGGAAGATGAATACGTAGAAGTCACCCCTGGTAATATCAGGTTGCGAAAAAAATACCTCAAAGAAGTAGATCGGAAACGGTTTAAATAAGTTAAAACTCAGGGTGACAAAAGATCATCAGCTACAATCTGAGCGGAGATCATCGCAAAAGAAATATTGTACCCTCCGCAAAGCCCATTACAATCGAGTATTTCACCTGCAAAATAAAGTCCAGGAACGTTCTTGGATTCTAGGTTTTTGGTTTTCACCTCACAAAGTGGCACGCCCCCTTTGGTGGTCCAACTTCCTGGATAGACATTCTTTTGGCAGGGGGGAATCGGATAATGGAAAAGGTTTTTGATAAGGGTTTCGAGTTTAGCCTTGGGGACATCGGACATAAAGTCTTGATCGATCTCTGATTTTACTAAATGAAATTCTACCAACCTTTGGGGAAGCCATACTTTGAGGAATTTTCTGATCGAGTTTTTACCGATTCTTTGGGCTTTGAATTGTTCTCTGAATTCGCTTTCGCTCACCGCCGTGATAAAACTCAGCGTCACTTCTGCTGCCGAGAAAGCTGAGAAATCGAGCGCCGCTGGGCCCGAAATCCCAAAATGCGTGATGAGCAGATCATCCGTCACCGAGCGTTTGCCTTTGACATCATTGAGTCGGCCTACAAAACTAATCCCCGAAAAAGGACGCAAAGCTTTGTCGGGAAAAATCAAAGGACAAAGGGAGGGTGATACCTCTGTGATCGTATGATCGAGAGAAGTCGGAAGCTGGTAGATTTGCTCGGGAGGTCCGAGGTCTTTCATCCGATACATACCGCCAATCGTCAGCACTACTTTCTCAAAATTCGTGGCCCCATGATGCTGGTCTTTGATGCTAAATCCATCTTGAACGGATTTTATGCTGATAATTTTGGTATCGAGATGCAAAGTCACATTTGACTGTGCGAGGAGTTTTGATTTGAGGCGAGCGACTTCCTCGGGAGCATTTTGAGACTTCAAAATAGCTCTATTTTTTTCCCATTGGTACTCGATCCCGAGTGTATCAAGAATCTTATATCGTTCCTCGAAATGAGGATTTTTAAACAGTTGTTCGACAAAGCGATGATGCTGTGAGCTAAATTCGGTATCTGAGAAAACTTGATTGGTGACATTCATTCGTCCCCCACCGGTGGTTTTGAGTTTTTCGCCGATATCGGCATTTTGCTCAAAAAGATGCACTTCCCCCCGAAATCCTGACAAGAGAAGGGCGGTATAAATACCCGCGGGACCGGCACCGATGATGGCTATTTTCACCGATGTAGACTAGAGGCTTATAAAGTATTTTTCAAGGGTGAAAGCTAGAATAACTGCCATTTTAGTTGTGTATTGGCAGGGCAAGTTGGAAGAAATTCGAACCTTGTTAGTTTTTTCGTGAACAAGTATTGTTTTTCTGGATATATTCACGATTTTTCTTTGATATTCGTGAACAAATCAGTATAATCACATCATGACAACACAAGTTTTCCAACGCATCAGAGAACTTCAACAACGTTTTCATACCGCTTCGATAGGGAAAGAAAATCTTCTAACGCTTATTTCGGAGTCAGAAATCGCTGAACAGGTATATAACTCCAATGCTATTGAAAACAGTACTCTTTCGCTCGAAGAAACGGATAAAATTCTACAACAGATTAATCTTGATCGCTTTATTAGTGAACGAGAACTTTTTGAAGCTAAGAATCTGGCAAGAGTCGTCGAATACATAAATCTAAAAGCGACAGGAATAGAGCCATCTTTAGAGGTAATGCTCCTCTTGCACAAAATGCTTATCAGCAACATCCGTGACGATATAGCTGGTCGGTTTCGACAAGCAAATGAGTGGGTACGTGTTGGGAGTCATATCGCCGCTGATCCCAAGAATATACTGAAACTACTTCAAGATATGCTTGTCAACTATCGTACAAACTCCCAGGAGCACATTATCAAAAGAATTGCAAAACTTCACCTGACATTTGAGCACATCCATCCTTTCGTAGATGGAAATGGAAGGATTGGACGAGTACTTAATAATTATCTTTTGATTCGAGAAGGGCATGTACCCATTAACATAAAATTTCTTGACCGGAGTCTGTACTACGATGCTTTTAAAGCTTTTGATAAAGACAAAGAAAACCCCACTATTATGGAACAAATAATAGGGAAAGCTCTTAGTAATAGTTATCACAAGCGTCTTGCTTATTTAGAGGGGAAAAACATTATTTCCCTTTCAGACTATGCTAAGAAAGAAAAAACCTCTCATTCCAACCTCCTCAATAAAGCGAACCGCCAAACAATTGAAGCATTTTGGGAGCGTGGTGTTTGGAAAATTGGAGTGTAGTCAGTTGGAAAGAATTCGAACCCTCAATACTGCACTCTCAAAAAGGCTTAACGCCACATTTGAAAGAGTCAATTTTGGTTTGGCAGGGGTGGTAGGAATACCGTCCCGTCATCCCGAGAAGTCGGGACTCGGTAGGTGAAACAACTCAAAATTCTTAGGTCCCTTCGGTCACTGAATTTTGGTTTTATTTTCGAGACAATCACCGAACGAAGTGAGGATTGAGTGGTCCTCGAGTAGAAAATTTTAATTTTCGTTAGGAGAGTACCCACGTGGGTTCACTCCCACGCACTTCGTGCGTTAGCTGAAAAAAGCCCACGTAAACGTGACCTTATTTCAGCTGGCAGGGGCGGTAGGAATCGAACCCACGACCTCGGTTTTGGAGACCGATGTTATACCATTTAACTACGCCCCTATGTTCTGTGAAAGCCACGCACGACCTTGACCCGTTTTGAAAAACTTCTCTCGCACTGAGGCTTCCTCCTTTGTAGTAAATTTCTCGGTATAAACAAGTCTCATTGGTTTTCTGTTTTTGGTGGATTTTACCATGCCCGTATTGTGTTCAGCCAATCTTCGTTCTAAATCTCGAGTCATGCCAATATATCGTTTTTCGTCTTTCTGGCTTCGAAGTATGTAAACGGTGTATTCCATGTATTTCGGTAGGAATCGCCCGCCTCTGGCGGGTTGGAGACCGATGTTATACCATTTAACTACGCCCCTTCGTCGTCGATGACTTTGCTGACATTTCCCATGCTATGCTTTTGTGGGGGCCCAAAGGGCTGCAACTACATAGCAAAATCAATCCTCACCTACTTCCTCTCACTCGCAGAGCACCCGCTCTGCTCGTGTGTTTTAGCTATAAGATAACAAAACACAGCTCGCTCAATCTAATAAAAACCCGAAAGAATGCAACTTATGGAGACTTATTTTATCTGGCTCAAGAGGAGCGCGTCAAAGATACGATCTCCAAAGTATTTACGGACAAACATCATGGGTTTGGCCCATTTCCCAACCACATAGCGAGTTTTTGGTCTTTTGGATTGTATCGCTTTGAGGATGGTGTTCGATATCACCCAGAAAGGTGATCCGTTGCCCTTTTTATAAGCCTTTTCAGTGGATTTGGCCATACGTTTTGCGAGGTCGCTGTACGCTCCATCGCCTGATCTTTTGAGCATGGGATCCATCATCACATTTGCAAACTCCGTACTGATAACTCCTGGTTCTATGATGACTACATCGATATTGAAAGGTTTGGTTTCAAGCCTCAGACAATCTGAAAATCCTTCCACCGCATGCTTAGTCGCATGATACCAGGCCCCCAGAGGTGTATAGATTTTTCCTCCCATCGAAGAAATATTGATGATCGTACCGCTTTGCGCTTCACGCATATGAGGGAGGACGAGCTGGGTGATTCGGCCTAGACCAAACAGATTAACCTCAAACTGATACCTGGCCTCATCGATCGGAACATCTTCAACCGCTCCATAAAGGCCAAAACCAGCATTATTGATCAATACATCGATTTGCCCCTCCTTTCTCACGACTTCCTCGACACACGCTCTGATCTGGTCATCTTTCGTGATATCCATTTCCAAAGCCTGTCCTCCCGCCGCTATGAGGTCTTGCATCTTTCCGATACTCCGAGCCGCCCCATACACGATATAGCCTTCCTCGATCAATTTGAGGGCTGTTTCTTTGCCTATCCCTGAAGAAGCGCCGGTGATAAAAATGACTTTTTGATTTTTGTTTTTCATGATTTTTTTATGACTTCTGCAATAAACACTCCAGATCAATCTCCAGATCGGCCAAACGATTTTTCAAAGCCTCTTTGGAATCTTCAACACCTTTGTTGTAAATGGGATCTCCAATGTCTCTCAAAAAAAAATCCAAAAGATCTTCCGCCGCGATAACCCCTATCGTCTCACCACGTTGTTGAGAAAAAAATGTGATGATGCTCTCAATCCCGGCTTTACGCTGATCCTGTGTCAATCGATCCCAGCTCCGTTTGGTTTTATGCATAGATTTTAAGTTATTTTTTAAAAGGCATAATGATTATCTTCCAAAAGGTTACCGATTGTGTTTTCGGGTATGCTTTGAGTCCAATTTCTATCTTCTCAATATCTGATCGCCAACGGAACGTCCTAAAAATTCTATCCCAAAGAGAAATGGTTGTACAGTAGTTAGAATTGGTTTCTATCTGTTTTTGAGAATGGTGGATATGGTGCATTTCTGGGGTCACTATAAAAACCCGAAGGATCGGTTCAAACCAACGAGGCAGTCTAAAATTTGAGTGGTTAAATTGGGCGCAAAAAATGACCAAGAATTCGAACAACACCATCTGCGCTAACCCAACCCCCAGCAATACGAGAAGCATAAGTCTTATAATCGCAGACATAACGAGTTCCCCTATATGAAATCGGCTTGCGGAGGAAAAATCTATAATCAGGTCTGAATGATGGACTCGATGAAATTTCCATAAAAAAGGTATCTTGTGACTAGCCACATGCCAGATATAAAGCGCTAAATCCAAGAGCAGTAAAATAAGGATCGTTTCAATCCAAAAAGCCCAATCGAGGTGATAAAAAAGTCCCCAGCCGTGACTTTCTGAATACTGACTAACCTTGATAAGCGCTACACTATAACTCAGCCCAAAAAGAAGAAAATTAAACCCCGTAAATATAAAGTTTCGCACAATATGCCTGCCACGAGATTCTGGTAAAGATTCTATGAGTGGCCTGAAAGTTTCGAGCGCAAAGAAAATGGCTGCGGCACCCGCAAGCAAAATGGTTTTGTAAGTGGTCAAAAATTCTAACATGATTCTTTTTCGGTCATGAGCCGTTCTATCTGTTCGGCGAGATAATCATCATAAGTCATATAGTAGCTTTGAGATAAAGAGTGCTCCTAATGCTTTTCCCAATACGCTTCGGCTTCCTGTTCCATTTTTTTGAGCCGAGTATAATAATCGGGAAATTCTTTGAGATGGGCCCAGGCGATTTTCCCCGTCAAGATTTCATCATCATCGGTGACGTTAGTCTCGGGATAATGAGTCCCATGTTCAAGCTCAATATTAAGCCCCATGGTGAATTCTTCGAGACGGACTTCATTCCAATTGATCTTGAGTTGATCACCGATTCTTTTGGCATCTTCCTGGTTCAAGGTTTCCATTTTCGAGGGGGTTAGAAATCGCAGAGATCATACGCCTAATAGCCTCGTTTCACAAATCTAGGCTCAAATAGGGGAGAAGCTTTGACAATGGAAGCTATTTATCCACAATGTCTGTGGTATGATGCAATATTCTGGAACCTTTCAACAACGATGGAAAGCACGAGCGGTCAAGTATCGGCATTTCATCTCGCCGCTGCTTTTTGGGTTTGGGTTTGTCTTGGATCTTTTTACGCTCAATCAGATCGATCAAAAGTTTGATCTAGCCGTACTTTTGACCCACACAACGCTCGTGACTTTTTGGCTTTTTTTGTCGCACTGGGATCGTTCGAAAAAACCTTTTTTTGAAAAACGAACCAAGATCAAATGGCTCGCCCAAACGGTCGGCCCGCATGCGATGCAGTTTTCTTTTGGGGCCCTTTTTAGTGGGTTTGTGATCTTTTATACCAAGAGTGCCTCGCTGTTTATCTGTTGGCCTTTTTTGATGGTTCTCTATCTCCTTTTCATCGGCAATGAAAGTTTTCGGCACCACTACCAAAGACTGTATTTTCAGACGGTGGTGTATTATTTTTCGATTCTGACCCTGCTTATTTTTCTCGTACCATTATGGCTCAAACGTATCGGACCAGATGTGTTTCGCCTGAGTGGATTTTTGAGTTTGGGGTTTATCGGGGTCTTGATCGGGTTTATGGTGTGGGGTTTTGGTTCTATCGGTAAACAAGACCACCGGCGGCTGTGGTTTTGGGTTTTGATGATCTTTACAGGGGTCAATATTGCGTACTATCAAAATGTCATCCCCGCTATCCCGCTCTCCCTCAAGCACGACGGGATCTACTATCATGTAGAAAAAGCTGAAGGCCTCTACAAAGCCCTCGAAGAAAAACAAAATTTTTGGGATAAATGGATCCCCCCAACTACGATTCACAAACCGGAAGGAGTTTCAATCTACTATTTTAGTGCGGTTTTTGCCCCCGGCGCTTTCAAAGAA
This sequence comes from Candidatus Altimarinota bacterium, assembly GCA_036525565.1. Classification (GTDB taxonomy): domain Bacteria; phylum Patescibacteriota; class Gracilibacteria; order UBA4473; family UBA4473; genus DATDAE01. The sequence continues at coordinate 13,407 of DATDAE010000013.1, read as the reverse complement.
AAAATTGTCCACGAGTGGCAGTGGTACGATGAGGCCACCAAACAATGGACGACTATCTTTTCTCAACCCATGGAGATTTTGGGCGGTCGTGATGCCGGCTATCGTGGATATACCTATGTACTCAATCCTGATTATGGGTATTGGCGGGTGCTCGTAAAAACCCCGAGAGGCCAAGCCATCGGTCAAAAAAACTTCCAGGTGCTCATCCCCGAGGGCCCCACACATATCCAACCGGTCGAGCTCTAATCTTTTTTGACTTAATTTCCTTTTCGTTGATCTTGTTCTGCCCAAGCCAAAACATCATCATCCAGATACAATATATCCAAAAGATCCTGCGGCCACCCCTCATCACTCAGTCTGGTGAGCATCCGAAAGCAGACGACCTGCACCGCCGGGATATCACTCCACATGCTGTCATTGAGGCACCGCCAGTGATCAGGATCGGTCATATCGGGGTGTTCGATCTGATCAAGACACTCAGCACAAACTAAGATGTTTTCGTCTGGATCTTGGCTTGATTTTGGGGGGACGCAGTAGGGTTCAAGTCCGTGGTCATCACCACAGAGTTCACATTGGTCACTACTTCGAGCGTGGAGGGTTTTAGTGAGGTTCATGTCCTTCGCATAATATGGCTTACAACCTGGCTCGTCAAAGCAAAAAAAAGGCTTTTTCTAAAGACTCTTTTTTTCTGAAGTTTTGATGAAATTGGGTGGTTGATTTTTTTAGGGGTTTTTGGTTTGCTATCAAGCAAGGGGTCATGACCCCTTGCTTTTGACTCATGAAACAAATCTTCTTCGTCACCTGGGTCACGCATTGTTCAAGGATTTCAGATCGGATGCGTCACTTCAAGATTTATCCAGAACACGGAACCTTTTTAAATTTAGAAGAAGAAATCATAATCACAGAAATCATTGGTGACATTGTGAAGCAAGATCGGTTAACTATTTTGGCTTTTAATATTTGTCAGGATCATGTGCATTTGGTGATTGCGTGCGAAGAAGAAGCATTGGGTAATATTGTTCAGAAACTAAAGTCTGTGAGTGCTCGAGAATTCAATATCTGGAAAGGTGTCACAAAACCTGAAACCACGGCAAGGGGTCATGACCCCTTGCCCAAAAAAGGGAAAGAACAGAATCATCTCTGGGCCCAAAAATTCTTTAGCCTTCAAATAGAAGACGAAACCCGACTCATCAATACCATTTCCTACATCCAACACAACCGAGAAAAACATAAACTTTCCCGAAGTAAGAAAATCGAAGCCTTAATCAGAGCCTTTGTGAAAACGTATTGAAAAGCACCGGGGTTAACCCCGGTGCTCAGCAAAAAACATCCCCCCACTCTCTACCTTCTCCCCCCTCTTTCTCCTTTAGAAAAGCCACCTTTCCCAGCGCCCCCTCCTCTTGAGAATCCTGGTTTCCCACCTCTACTCCCTCCGCCTCTTGGTCCTCCTCGCTCGGGTCGTTTCCCTCGGCCTGAAGAAGCGCCATCTTTTCGTTTGCCTTGGGCGGCCCGTTCTACTCGTACTTCCGAACGGCCTTTGCCTTTGAGGCTGTGGAACGCTTCAAGGATTTGTTCGGCTTGCTGCAAGGGCACGGATATAAATGTATACCCTTCCATGATGTCGATGTCTCCGACCATCTTACCTGGTACTCCAAAGTCTTTTTCGATCATATTGAGTATCTTTGGCACGGTAGCCCCATCGTTGCGGCCGGTGGTGAGAAAGAGTCTTGTAGTTCCAAAATTATTGACCGGCTGACGGATCTCTCGATCTGTTGAACGGACTGGAGGGCCGAATCTTTCAGTGGATCTTTGTTCTCGGATCGGCTTATAAGAAGCTTCGTCTAAAGTATCTGAGAACGTGTATTTGAGCAGCGCGGCGATGACGCTTTCGGGGTCTTGTCCGGGAAACATATCCGCGGCTAATTTTTCATATTTCCGCAAAGCATCCGTATCATTGAGAATCTCATCCATATCTCGTATGATTTTCTTTTTCTTGAGACCGACCATGTCTCCCGCACTCGGGAGTGTTTTCTTTTGTATTTCGGCTTTGGCGTGATGTTCAAACATACGGAGTTTTCGAGATTCCGCCGGCGTGATGAGCGTGATCGCTTTTCCTGATTTCCCGGCTCGTCCAGTCCGTCCGATACGATGGACATAGGATTCTGAGTTTTGCGGGAGCGCAAAATTGATCACATGCGTCAGATCACTTACATCAATCCCCCGTGCGGCTACATCGGTAGCGATCAGGGCTTCTGTCTTTTTCTGTCTAAAGTTTTTCAAAATACTTTCTCGCTTATCCTGTGAAATATCTCCATGGAAAGCTTCAGCTTTGTAGCCTCGATCGGTGAGTTGTTTACTGAGACGATCACTATCCATCCTCGTTCGACAAAAGACAATTCCATAAAACTCATCTTCCATATCCATGATCCGACAAAGCGCTTCAAACTTGTCTTGATAGGGCACTTCAAAATAAATCTGATCCACCGAATTATTGGCAATCTTGTCTTTTTCGGTCTTGATACTGACCGGATCATTCATGTATTTCTGAGCCAATTTCGCAATCTGCGTGGGCATAGTTGCGGAAAAAAGCAGCATTTGCTTACCGGCTTTGGCGTATTTCAGGATCGCTTCGATATCTTCGATAAATCCCATATTGAGCATCTCATCGGCTTCATCGAGCACAAAGTAGGCCAGTTGATCGAGTTTCATAGTCCCTTTATCGAGATGTTCTTTGACTCGTCCTGGAGTTCCCACCACGATATCCACCCCTTCTCGCAGATGCTTGGTCTGCATTCCCCATGATTGGCCTCCGTAGATGGCGGCCACAGAAAGTCTTTTGCTTCCTCGCAAAGAACTGATTTCCTCCGCTACTTGCACGGCCAGCTCCCGAGTGGGGGCGAGTACGATCGCTTGCGGGGATTTAAATTTCCCTGGTTCGAGTTTGTCGGTAAAAACCAGACCAAAGGTTGCCGTCTTTCCGGTCCCTGTTTGGGCTTGGGCGATGACATCTCGGTTGGATTCGAGTAAAAGCGGGATGGTTTTGGCTTGGATTTCGGTAGGTTCTTCGAAGCCTTTTTTGGTGATAGCTTCGAGCGCTAGGGATGAGAGACCGAGGTCTTTGAAGGTGAGCGTCATAGGGAGAAGATTGAAATGGATGATTAAGGACCACACTTTAGCGGAAAACTCAATTTACACAAGTTAATAATTCAATCTTTATGAAATTTTGTCAAATAAGAGGAGCCGAGAGGTTTTATATCGATTTTTACTTGCCAGTTTTTGAGGAAAATATTACATTCTCCCGGTTAGACCTTTTGCCCCCCGCTATGAATAAGATCATTCGACCAAAGACTATTATTTTCACGGGTTTTGAACACAAGCAAGAACATATCAAAACGGCCAAAGATAAAGGGTTTTTCACCGTACTTTTGACCCTCAAGGAACGTGGAAAGGAGGCTGAAATCTTTGATGAAGTGATCGAAGTAGATTTTTATAAAAAAGCAGAGGTTGATAAACTCATCCCACTGTTGAAGCAAAAATTCAACACGAAAGCTATCATCAGCAACTATGAGAAGTTTGTCGTTCCTCGGTCCTATATCGCCGAAAAATTGGGCGTAGTGAGTACCTCGGTCTACGGGGCTTGTTGTTCTCGTAACAAAATCCTCCAACGATATGCTTTATCGGTCATGCCCGAGAACATTCCCTGGAAAAAATACCAAACCACGAGCGGACTCAAGAAAGCTTTTAAAACGCTCGGGCCTAAGGTGTTTCTCAAGTTTATCAGTGGCGTCAAAAGTCGTTGTATTTATTATGTCGAAAATGAGGAAGCCTTGGTGGCGGCTTGGGAAGAGTTTAGCCAGGCGCTTGATAACCTGGATCTTGATTTCCAAGAAGATTACAAATACTTGGATTTTCGTTTTGATTATCCAGATCCTCGTAAACATTTTTTGATTGAAAAAGCTATCCAAGGCGAACAAGTCACGGTCGCCTCCTTTGTGGGGAGTCATCAGGTCTCGCATATGCCGAGTGTCTGTGATGTTTATCCCGCGCACATGGTGGGCCGAGATGATTCTTTTCTCGCGTTTCGGATTTTGCCGTCCAAGCATTCTGATTTTTTAGTACAAGAAGCGCAAAAAGTCACCGAAACCGCCACACAGATACTGGGATTACGGTATTGTGGAATTCATTCCGAGCTCATCATCACCCCTGAAAAAGAGATCAAAATCATCGAAATCGCGAGTCGTATCGGTGGCTACCGCGAACGCATGTATCGTCAAGCCTACGGGATCTCGCTTTCACAGCAACTCATGAACGCGGCTATTGGCAAAGCCATAACGCCCAACCGTAAACCTCAAAAATATGTGTCAGTGATAGAGCTTTTTCCGGTAAATAAAGGTACCTTTGCTTCGGTTTCCGATCCCCACAAACACTTGGAGTCGGCAGATGAGTTTAAAATCAAAGCTACAAAAGGCCAACCGATCGGCCCGGCACGAGAAGGTTTTAGCCCCGTGGCTTGGGTCATGATCACGGGGAAAACCTATGAGGATGTTTACCAGAAAAGTCTGGCTATTACCCAGGAGTGCGAAATAGTGGTGGAGTGATAAAATTCTCTTTTGAAAATCATAAAAAGAGTTCTATATTCAAAGAATCATGACCAAGGATGAAGTTTTCCAACATCTCCAAACTGTCATTGAGCGCGAGCAACGCTTTAAAAATGCGCCGTTGCGTATCGCTATAAACGGGATCGAGGCGACGGGGAAAACAACCTTTGCCGAAGCCTTTACCGAGTTCTTGAAAGCCCAAAATAAAGAAGCCTATCACGTAGGGATTGATGGGTTTCATTTTGATAAATCCCATCGCTACCGCCAGGGACGCCATTCGGCAAGAGGGTATTATGAAGACGCGTATGACGAGGTTGGGTTCCGCCAAAAAGTTTTGGAGCTGTCGCAAAAGAAGCCGTTTAGTTTTATCCCGTTCTCGCATGATCTAAAAACCGACCAGCACCTTACCCCAGACCCCATACCCCTTGCCCCAAACGCTCTATTAATCACCGACGGCTGTCATCTGTTTAAACCCATTTACCAATCTCACTGGGATCTAAAAATCTATCTCAAGATCAGCTTTGAAACCGCGCTCCAGCGTGGCATCCAAAGAGGAATTGAGACCAACGACCCCAAAGAAACCCGCGAAAGCTACCTCAATCGCTATCATGCCGCCTCCAAAATGTACATCGAGGCGGTCCAGCCTGAATTTTTAGCCGACATTATCATCGATTATGAAGATTTTGAGGATCCGAAAATAATCAAAGACTAGTGTTTGAGTATTCCATCAAATAATGATGTTCATCGTGCCCGGGTCCTTTATTTGTAAACCCCACCCGTTCATATAACTTTTGAGCTCGAATATTACAATGCAAGACTTGAAGCTTTAACACCAAAGGCTCTTTTTCAGCCTGTTGAATCAAGTCCTGTAAAATCTTGGTCCCCAGGCCCTTCCCTTGCATCTCAGGATCGATGTACAAAGCATAAAGCTTCATGACCGCTTTCTCTTTTCCAAAACTCACCATACCTACCACTTCACCATCTAACTCGATAACCCTAAAGCCCGAGTCTCCCAAGTCTTCTTGAAAAAATTTATGCTGGACCTCGTCATCCCACGCGCCCCAAGTTTCGATTACACACTCCGAAAAAGCTCTTTTCTTGATACCAAATAAAAGATCATATTCTTCTTTCCGAGGTTTTCTAAGTTGATAATCCATACTTCAAGCATACAACACCTGGATCCCGGATCAAGTCCGGGAAGACAAGTTCTCTTTACTCTTTACGCTTTACTCTTTACTATTTGACTAATGACTGATCTCCCTTATCTGCCCGAAGGACGCTATATCAACTATGTTCCCGACACGGATCCTTTTATGATCGCGGCTCAACGCGTCGCCGAAGAGACTTCTACTGACCTGAGTCACCCTACCGGGGCGGTGCTCGTGCAAACCGCGCTCAGCGGTGAGGAGATGGGCGGGCATATCATCGGCGAAGGCTCTAACAATGCTCCTTATCATGCTGAATTTGGTTGTGAACGCCAGAAGCTTGGATGTGCTACGGGAGAAGGTTATGATAAATGTCCAGGCTGTAAGCCGCTTTTCCATGCGGAGCAACAAGCCATCAAGGATGCCATCATGAAGGGCCAAAACCCACAAGGTGCCGATCTCTATCTCTGGGGGCACTGGTGGTGTTGCAAGTCGTGTTGGGATATCATCATCAAAGCCGGTGTTGCTAATGTCTATTTACTCGAAGAAGCGGATGAGCTTTTCGCTTAATACTATACTATAAAAATCGCTCAATTATTTTCTTAAATCATCCCCTCCCATGGCTAAAGGAACTGGACCTCGAAAAGAAACGAAGAAACCCAAAAAACCAAAAGCACCAAAAGCGTAGATCGCAAGTGTAAAACTGGTTTTTCACGATATAGGGCTCCGAAAGCCGATCTTCCATTTTTGAGGATAATATTTAAATATCTTCCTTCTGAAAATCAAGGAGAAAATGACCTCTTCCCTCTTGCAAGAAAATAAAAAGAGGATTAAATAATGAGCAATTAATATTCTTTTAATTTTCTCACCATGGCTCCTGCTAAAAAGAAACCAGCCGCTAAACCAGCCGCTAAAAAGAAGTAGTTTCCAACTACACTGATTAAAAATTTACGTGCAAAAAGCCTTTCTCAGCCTGACGCTTTGAAAGGCTTTTTCTTTGGATTTTTACCGTTTCCGCAAGCTCTGCCCCCCTGACTCATCAAGCACTTCATATCCAAGCGCTTTTATCTCGTCTCGCAAACTATCTGAAGCCGCCCAGTCTTTGTTTTTTCGGGCCTCTTCTCTCTGTTGTAGCAGCACGTTTATGGCTTCTGGAATAGCCCCCCCTTCTAAATCCAACACATCGAAAATAGCTTGGAAGTCTTGTTCGAGAAATTGGACGATCCCCGCCGCCTCTTCCTCAGTCAAAGTTCCTTCATCCCGCCGTTTCATACCTTCTCCCACGAGCTCAAACACCACCGCCAAAGCCTCTGGCGTATTGATATCATCAAACAGGGCCGCTTGGTATCGCTCCCGATATTGAATATTGAATATTGAAGGTTGAATATTGCCTCCCGCAATCTGGCTAAACACTCTCACCGCTTCTTGCAACCGCGCAATACTCGCCCGCGCTTGTTCCAACCCTTTACGCGTGAAATTAAACTGACTTTGATAATACCCAGAAGCCAGAAGGTAGCGGATCTCTGTCCCTTTCCAACCTTCCTCCATCAAATCTCGGATCGTATAAAAATTACCTTTAGATTTACTCATCTTTTCCCCTTCCAGGAGCAAAAATCTCCCGTGCAGCCAATAATTGATATTATTTTCAAGCCCGGTGCAACCATAGTTTTGGGCTATCTCACACTCATGATGGGGAAACGTCAGATCCTCACCTCCCGTATGAATATCAAATCGTTCTCCCAAAATCTCCGTACTCATCACCGAACACTCCAAATGCCATCCGGGGAAACCTTTTCCCCAAGGACTATCCCACTGCATGAGGTGATTTTCATTCGCGGCTTTCCAGACGACAAAATCCAGCGGGTCTTCTTTTTCATCATTGAGCTCGATACGGGCGCCCATATCCAAATCTTTCAAGGTATTGCCCGAAAGTTTCCCATAATGTCCACATTTGTGGGTTCGGAAGTAGACCGATCCATTGACCGCATACGCAAAGCCTTTTTCGATCAACTGTTCTACGAAAATGATCTGCTGCTTGATCCACTCGGTCGCGCGAGGTCTGGCGGCGGGAGGTTTTATCCTCAATTTTTGCTCATCTTCGACGTAAGCCTCTTCAAAAAAGCGAGCAATCGCGAAAGGATCTTTCTTTTCCATACGCGCTTTTTTGAGGATCTTATCCTCCCCTTCGTCGGCGTCGGACGTCAGATGTCCCACATCGGTGATATTCATCACTTTGGTCACTTCATAACCTGCGTACTCAAGGGTTCTTACGAGAAGATCATTAAATACAAACGTGCGGAAGTTCCCAATATGCGCAAAATCGTACACCGTTGGCCCACAGCAGTACATAGAAACCTTTCCCGGCTCGATGGGGGTAAAAACTTCTTTCGTGCGAGAGAGCGTATTGTGGAGGCGAATAGTTAGTAAAGACATAGATAAAACTTGAGAACTTAAGAACTTATGAACTTGAGAATAGACTACTAAAGTCATTCTGGCTTGTCCAGAATCCTTTCTAATTTAAAACATAATATAAGCGGGTGGAGTGAATACAACTACGAGGCTTCATCTAGATTTCATTTTCAAACTGCAAAAAAGGCCCTCCCAAGGGGAAAACCAATTTTTTGAAACCCGAGACGTTTTTTTAGAACCATAGCTCTTGATCCGAAGATCACCTTAATGCTACTCGGAAACCCGAAAAAAAGTCAATCACCGCAAATCCAATAACTTCATCAAAACTTCATATTTAAAAGAATCTAAACAAAAAAAAACCCGTGAACAAAAATCCAAGATTATGGGTGAGCGAGGGGCCGCTCCCTCAAATTAAACCCCCTCCAGCTCCCCCTTGTCAGGGGGAGAGTTTCCCCTCCCTGACAAGGGAGGGGCTAGGGGTGGGTTTACACAAAAAAGCCCACTCTTTATCGAAAGAGGGGTTTTGGGGAGATTTAGAATAAAAAAAAGAGCTTAACGTTGGCATTGACCTACTTTCCCAGAGTAACCTCAAGTATCATCGGCGCTGGTGAACTTAACTGCTGAGTTCGGAATGGGATCAGGTGTACCCCCACCGCTACAAATGCCAACGTCAAGCCCTCTTTATATGAGAAGTTTTGCTTAACGTGATCGTTTTCCGTGAGAAAAGCCCATTAGAAGGGGTATGATTTCGCCAAAGAGTCATAAACTCTTATATTTCTTAGAATCTGCCAACCCCGCCGAAGCGGGCTGAACGCAGCAAGCTACGTCCACAAAATGGAGATTCAAAGCATAAAACATTATCAATAAAATTCAAACGACTAATTAGTACTGCTCAGCTACACACATTGCTGTGCTTCCACTTGCAGCCTATCAACCTGGTAATCTCCCAGGAGTCTTCAGGGGAATCTTATCTTGAAGGAGGCTTCCCGCTTAGATGCTTTCAGCGGTTATCCCTTCCGAACGTAGCTACCCGGCAATGCCGTTGACACGACAACCGGTACACCAGAGGTTCGTCCACTCCGGTCCTCTCGTACTAGGAGCAGCTCTTCTCAAATTCCCAAACGCGCACGGAGGATAGGGACCGAACTGTCTCACGACGTTCTGAACCCAGCTCACGTACCGCTTTAAATGGCGAACAGCCATACCCTTGGGACCTTCTACAGCCCCAGGATGCGATGAGCCGACATCGAGGTGCCGAACCAGACCGTCGATATGGACTCTTGGGTCTGACTAGCCTGTTATCCCTAGGGTAACTTTTATCCGTTGAGCGACAGTGCACCCACATGCTACTGCCGGATCATTTTCACCGACTTTCGTCCCTGCTCGACTTGTTGGTCTCACAGTCAGGCTCACTTGTGCGAATACACGTCCACATCGATTTCCATCCGATGCAAGTGAACCATTGCGCGCCTCCGTTACTTTTTAGGAGGCGTCCGCCCCAGACAAACTCCCCACCAATCAATGTTCCCAGACCAGATAATGGCCAAGGTTAGAACCGTTTTAGAACAAGGGTGGTATCTCAAGGATGACTCCACGCAGCTGGCGCTACGCTTCACAGTCTCCCACCTATCCTGCACATGTTATAAAAAGATTCAATGACAAGCTAGAGTAAAGCTCCATAGGGTCTTTCCGTCCTACCGCGCGTAAACGGCATTTTTACCGTTTTTGCCATTTCACCGGGTCTCAGGTTGAGACAGTTGCCACATCATTACCCCATTCATGCGGGTCGGAACTTACCCGACAAGGAATTTCGCTACCTTAGGACCGTTATAGTTACGGCCGGCGTTCACCAGGGCTTCATTTTGGAGCTTGCACCCCTCCATTTAACCTTCTGGCACTGGCCAGGGGTCAGCCCGTATACATCGTCTTACGACTTAGCACGGACCTGTGTTTTTGATAAACAGTTGCATGGCATCTTTCGCTGCGCCCCTCAAAAAGAGGGGAGGCCTTATCCCGAAGTTACGGCCGCTGTATTGCCGAGTTCCTTAACCTGAGTTATCCCGATCGTCTGAGTATACTCAACCCACCCACTAGTGTTAGTTTAGGTACGGTCAAGTGAAAACTAAGTTTAGACGCTTTTCCCGGCACAAGAATCACAACTTTATCCCTCTGTCGCCAGAGAGCATTTATACATAACAACTTGCGAAACGCTACGGATTTGCCTGTAGCATCATAAGCTTGTTGCTTGTCCCCGAATTCATTAACGGGAAGTTGATTTTCCTCATGCGTCACGCCATCACATTTTCACCTGGTTCCGGAATATTAACCGGATGTCCATCGACTACGCCTTTCGACCTCGCCTTAGGACCGACTAACCCGACCATGATTGCCATGGGATCGGAACCCTTGGGTGTTCGACGAAGCAGGTTTTCACTGCTTTAAAGTTACTTAGGCCAACATTCTCACTTCTGTACGCTCCACTCATACCTTACGGTCAAGCTTCACAGCTGAACAGAACGCTCTCCTACCGCGATCCCGATAAATCGGGACCACCTGCGGCTTCGGTTATCATCTTAGCCCCGTTGGATTTTCGACGCAAAATCGTTCGACCAGTGGGCTATTACGCACTCTTTAAAGGGTGGCTGCTTCTAAGCCAACCTCCTGGCTGTTTAAACAATCTCACATTCTTTACCACTGAGATGATATTAGGGACCTTAGCCGGCAGTCTGGGCTCTTTCCCTCGCGACTATGGCACTTCGCTGTCATAGTCTGACTCCCCTGACAGTCACGATGGTATTCAAAGTTTGCTAGGAGTCGGTACAGTTATTTCCCGCCCTTCCCCAAACAGTGCTCTACCCCCATCGCTAGTAACAGGAGGCTATACCTAAATATATTTCGGAGAGAACCAGCTATTTCCGAGTTCGATGACAATTTCTGCTCTAACCACAGGTCATCCAAGAATTTTGCTGCATTCGGTGGTTCGGTCCTCCACGAGGTTTTACCCTCGCTTCAACCTGCCCATGGTTTGCTCACTCGGTTTCGGGTCTAGTGCACGAGACGATCGCCTTTTAAGACTCGCTTTCGCTATGGCTCCGGCTGATACTGCCTTAACCTGCCCCGTACAGCTAACTCGTTGGCTCATTCTACAAAAGGCACGCAGTCACACCGCAAGCGGTGCTCCTACTCCTTATAAGTGTATAATTTCACGATCTATTTCACTCCCCTTCCCGGGGTGCTTTTCACCTTTCCCTCACGGTACTTGTTCACTATCGATCTGGTATGATATTTAGCCTTGGGAGGTGGTCCTCCCGGATTCAAGCCGGATTTCACGTGTCCGACCCTACTCAGGATACTCCTACTGTTATAAACTCATTTCAATTACGGGGCTATCACCCTCTGCGGCCGCTCTTTCCAGAGCGTTCTTCTATGTGTCTATACAAGATATTGGAGTCCTACAACCCCACGTATTGTGGTTTGGGCTTTTCCCTCTTCGTTCGTCACTACTAGGGGAATCTCAATTGATTTCTATTGTTCCGGTTACTGAGATATTTCAGTTCGCCGACTTACCTTCATGATCTTAATATCAAAGAACTTGGGATCATGATACTCCGCAAGCGGAGTGGGTTTCCCCATTCAGACATCCTCGGGTCAAAGCTTGTTTGAGAGCTCACCGAGGCCTTTCGTGCTCTACGACGTCTTTCTTCGGTCACACCAGTCAAGGGATCCGTTATACACCCTTATGTAACTTTATTGATAACATAAAACTCATGCTTTGAATCTACCACTCTTAAAGTTGGCAGATTCTAAAAAACATATCTTAAATTGTGTTGAAATGGCTTTTCAACGTTGGTAGTATAAAAAAACATTTTTTTACTATTGGAAGAACTAGGTTTAAAACCTAACTCTTATCTATTTAGGACTTTTCTCACGGACTTTCAAAGATCAGCGGCTTTTGCTAAATGCACAAAAGCGCCACGTGATCCTATGAATTTCAAGTACTCTGTCAAGAGGAATTTGAGACTTTTTTTAGAGGGAGTCTCTGGCCATCCCAAAACGGATCAAAAGCACGCCAAAGAAAGCAAAGATCAGGGACATCAGCCACCCTGGACCGGTTTTATCTAGATCATCATCTCCGGCCATTTTGTACTGAGGGAGCGTGCGTACCTCTATAGTATTACTAGGATCGCTTTCATTGCCCTCCAAATCTATGGCAGTAACGTTGAAATAATAGGTCACATCCGAAAGAAGTCCGTCGATATACCAACGCGTCCTATTATCTGGCACGAGGTTGACCTGATTGAGATTTCCGGCAATCGTGCCATAGTTGATCTTGTATTGTGCCACCCCTTGATCATCGGTAGAAGGCGACCAAAAGAGCGTTACCTTATCCACATCTGGCAACCCCGTGAGATTGATGGGAGCCGTTGGTGGTATATTCTTGGGTTCAATGTCGATAACCGGCTCAGGCTCGCCTCCTGTTCCACCAATGACTACGACTTCTTCAGGCGCACATACCTTAATCCTAGAAGCATTAGGCTCATTGAGTTCGTTCCCAAGCTTGTCGGCGACCGCACAACCGATCACATAATCTCCACACTCGAGAGGGGCCTGCATCGTAGTCAGATAAAAGGCGCCTTGGTCGACGAGTTGGTAGTTGTTTTCCAGAAGCACACAATCGGCCCGAGAAAGGGGCTCTGATCCAGAGACTTTGAGCCGAAAGCTTTCTCCTGGATCATAAGCCGCTTTGGATGGGTCGATCTCCACCGCCAAAACTCGCGGTGGCAAACGATCAATCGTGATCTGGACTTTCTGTGATTGGGCTTGGTTTTCCATGTCAAAGGCTTGGAATTCGTGGACCCCATTGGCCAAGGCGGCCGTCTGGTAGACAAATCCGCCTTCTTGGTCTACTTCCAGATCTTGAACCAAGACGATGGCGCCATCCATGATCCGTACCCGCTCCACACTGCCCGCGCTCTTCCCAGTGATCGTCACTCTGGCTGAACGATATGTCCCTGGCGATGGCTGCAAAATCTCAACACTTGGATCCACCGGGTCGACTGGATCATCCAGCGTATCTACGACCTCGAAATCAATATTTCCCTGTATTCTAAAGTCCGTCAGATCATGCACACTCAAACTATGTTTTCCAATGGTGTTGAAGATGACCGCCAAAGCAAACTCATGAATCCCTTGATCCCCCTGATCATAAAGATAATCCGCAGGGAGCTCAGCTTGGTTATCGGTAGACGCAAACC
>DATDAE010000012.1:0-8190 GCA_036525565.1 Candidatus Altimarinota bacterium | reverse complement strand
TCCTGGCGACCTGTTCTTTAGTAATGATATTTTCACTTTTATATTTTCCCTCATTTATAGCTTGGACCCAACTTTTGGCGGCTGTGTGAGGATTTAGGCCGTAAGATTCTAAAAAAGCTTTAAGGGCCTTTCGAGCCTCATCTTTGGTTGATTCATCCTTATAAAGTTCCCCCCATAATTCGGGGCCATGCCATTGTTTGAGCAAAAAAACTTTTTGAGGATCATCCCCTTCGATGATCATGCGTTTTACGGCTCGGGTGGATTCTCGTTGAAAATCAGAGCAGCGTAATCGGTGATCAGCTCTCGCGAACCCCCTCGTATCTTTACTATCTACGAGTGGTTGGAGAATATGAAGTATGACTTCCTCCGTGCATTCCATATCCAGTTTTTCATATTGCCAAAAGAGTCTAGAAAGCTCATCATGGCCTGCTTCAAAGCTTTCTTCTTCCTCAATCACATTATTAATCTGTCCCGCAAAACGGCGCTCTATTTCTTCGAGAGAAAGGGTCTGTCCATCCACTTCAAATGTTTGCGGGAGTTCCTCCCGTGGAGTGCGTGGTATACAACCGTTTTCATCATAAACGGGCCATTTTTTCATTATTTTTTTGATAATCTCTTTATTTTACCACAAAAACACTAAAAATAAAAAAGTAAAACATTCTTTTTCCTAAAAAGACCCCAGTTTTTTGAGGAGTCATGATTTTGAGGGAGCTTAGACAAGGGAAAAAAGAGTTGTAAGATTTGGACGCAACATCTAAATCAAAAACCCTTATTTCCCATGCATAAATATATCACCGATACCGTAAGAAACAACCTCAAAAGCGTGATTTCTTCTCTCACGCGTCCACAGAAAAAGCTGTGAGCGAGGTTTGTAGAGGGCTTTTAGGAGCTTCAGGGCCGATACTTAGGCACCTCTCCCAAAACCCAGAAGTATCGGCCAAAAAGCAAGGAGAGAAGTATGCTCATCATCTCGATAAGGTGGATCTCACTTCATCGATTGAGTCCGTCATCCTTCGTCATGCCCTCAAGGATGTCAAACGCTACACTATCATTGCCTATGATCTCAGTGATATTGCCAAGGAATGTGCCAAGAAGATGGATAAGATTAGACGGGTTTTTGATGGGAGTCGACGCCGTAGTTGTAATGGATATACCTTCCATGGCGTCGGCATCAACCAGATCTTGGTAAAGGCTCAAATCCACGATACTGACAAGAAATTCCTCCCTCAAGTTCGTCGTGAGATCTTGGATGATCTAGTAAAGAAACTCCCAAGTAAACGAGAAAGCAATGGGGCTTGGAAGCCTTACGGAGTCTTGGTGGTGGATCGTGGAAACGATGACAAACAATTCTTTGCATATCTGCGTTCAATGCTCAATCTCGACTTTATTGCTCGAGTAAAGGAAAATCGGACGGTGGTGCATTGCAAAACTGGGGTCGTCAACAAGATCAAAGAGCTCAAAACCGGACAATATGAAGTCTGGCTCATGAACCGCAACGGAAACAAAGTAGATACAGCCTATTCTTATCGGCTCGTTATTTCTCAACATCTCGATGAGGACAAGGAACCGATTCGATTGATTACCAATCTCCCAAAGAATCGGTTCTCTAAGCCTCAGATCGTCAGGATGTATCTAGAACGCTGGGGTATTGAGAACAGCTTCAAACGTATCAAGCAAAAGTTTGAGTTGGAGAAGATTCGAGTTCTCCGATATGACATCTTTTGCAATCTCGTCGCCTTAACGCTCTTTTGTCTCGCCATATCAACGATTCTTTTCCAGCGTCTCCAAGCCCTCAATTATGACCTGATTGCTGGTATTTTACTGTACTACAAACAATTCCTCAGACGGTGGTCTCTCTCCTTCAATCTCGACTCTTTTCTCACCTTCCTCCAGCAGAACATCCCTCCTCTCGTCACCAGAAATCACGATCCACCTAATCAGCCTTCTTTGTTCTCTCAACCAATCTCATTTTAACACTCCTCAAAAAACTGGGGTCTTTTTAGTTCTTTTTCATTACTCTGAAACTACCTTTTTCGATTACTACTCCCAGGATCTTCTTGGAGATTTAAGAAGCCTTCTTTGATCATGGTTTGCGCGGTGCGGCGATCGATCCCTTTGGATTGACAGTAGAGTAGAGTTTCTTTGTTTATGGGGGCTATCGAGGCGCCATGGCCGGCGGACGCCACTTTATCGGTTTTGACCGTGAGGATGGGGAGCGCTCGTCCCCGAGCCTGGTCAAAGAGCATGATTTTTTCGGTGACTTCCGCGTCACTGCCTTCAGAACTTTCAGAGAGTACGGCACCGCCATCAAACTCCAAAAAACTTTCGTCCTCAGCCGTGCCTCGCAGTTGCACGTGACCAATTTGATTTTTGCCATTATAGATTTGGCTCACTCGCCATTTTTTGTGGTCTTTTCCGGTGGTTTGGATTCTTCCTATGATTTGGCACTGAGCGTTGTCTCCCACCATTTCTACCGTGAGATCAAAAGATCGCTCGCCACCTTCAAAATCTTCAAGCGTAATGATGAGCTTTTCATTGGCTTGGACGGTGATAGCTTTGGCTCCAGAGGGGTTTTTAAAGTGCATTTTGGCTTGATTATAGGTTGCCATTGTATGACTTGATCGGACAATCCAGGTGATCTGATTTCCTGGATCCTCGGATCTGGGTCCGAAGATGACAATAAAATTAATACTTTTTTAAATACTTTTTAAGTTCACTTCGCAGATCGACAATAATCTTTAGATCCCCCACGATGGCTTCAGGAGGAATATTGTCTTTTGGTTTGGTTTTGAGGAGTTCACTGATCCAGCTGAGGTGGAATTTTTCGATATCGATAATAATTTCTAAAAGTTCTGAGTCCACAAAGAAGGTGAATTTCTCCAATCGCCTTTTGACCTGTTTGATCTTTTTTTGGGTGGTGTGGAGATATTCTCCTATGGATAAATACGAGACGGTTTCGAGTCTGTGGGCTTGTGAAAAATTATCACTGCGATTGACGTCATGGACCGTGATCTTTTGAGGAGAAAGCTTGAGAAGGAGGGCAGCTTTTTTTTTGAGATTTTTCCCGCTTGAGGTGAGGGATAAACTGTCGATTAGATTTTCGAGAATGAGGAGTGTATATTCGAGTTCTTTTCGGATGAGTTTATGATACTTATATTGTTTGAGGCGCTTAGGAAGGTCATCAATCACAAAAAAGAAGAGCGTGGTATAAAAGAGCCCAATCAAGATTTTTTCAATGGTCAGATTATGATCATTACTCATATAAAAAGCTCCTCCCAAGAATATGGAGCACAGCGTTATGGCTATAATAGTATCTCGTAAAAGTCGATATTTCATTCAACTTGCATATTAGCCTATTGAGCCTTCCATCTCAAGTTCGATCAGTCGATTAAGCTCGCCGGCGTATTCGAGTGGGAGCGTTTTTACAATCTCATCTAAAAATCCGTTGACGATCATCCCTTTGGCGGTTTCTTCATCGATCCCTCGAGACTGGAAATACAGTAGCACTTCGTCAGATATTTTGCCCGCCGAAGCTTCATGATTGATTTGCGCGGACGCGTTTTCGCATCGGATATGGGGAATGGTGTCAGAGACTGAATATTCGTCGAGCATGAGCGCATCGCATTCTACGGTGACGATGGCATTATCGGCGGTTTTTTTGATATCGAGAAGGCCTCGGTAGGTGGAGATGCCACCGCCCTTACTCAGGCTTTTGCTGATGACACTAGCCCGGCAGTCTTTGCCATTGATGATGATTTTGGCGCCGGTGTCTTGGTTTTGACCGGCGTTGGCAAAGGCGACGCCGAGGTGTTCGGCTCGGGATTGGTTGCCGATCAAAACACTGCAGGGATAGAGCATAGTGGTCCCTGATCCTAGGTTGCCCCCGACCCATTCCATGCGTCCTTTTTCAGATACCAGCGCTCGTTTGGTGTTGAGGTTGTAGGTATCTGAAGACCAGTTTTCGACAGAGCTGTAGCGAGCTCGAGCATTTTTCCCCACAAAGACTTCGACTCCTCCCGCGTGCAGCGAATTACTTCCAAATTTGGGAGCTGAGCAGCCTTCGATATATTCTACGTCAGCACCTTCTTCTACGACGATCAGGGTGTGTTCAAATTGGCCGCCATTTTTGGCATTCATCCTGAAATAGGCTTGGAGGGGTTGGGTTATTTTGACACCCTTGGGAACATAGAGAAAGGTGCCGCCCGAAAAAATGGCATAGTGTAGCGCCGCAAAGCGATGATCATTGATCGGGATACATTTGGAAAAATATTTTTGTACCAGATCACCATAATGCTGTATCGCATAATCAAAGTCTTCAAAGATGACCCCTTTTTCACTCCATTCTTCTTTGAGATTATGGTACACGGTTTCGCTGTCATATTGAGCGCCCACTCCGGCGAGTACGGCTTTTTCCGCTTCAGGGATGCGAAGTCGCTCAAAGGTGCGTTTGATCTCGGGATCTACGTCATCCCAGGATTTTTTGTTTTTTTCACTTTCGGGACTTGCGAAATACCGGATCTCATCAAGATCCAGGTTGGACAAATCAGGTCCCCAGGTGGGCATCGGTTTCTTTTGAAATTCGGCAAAGGCTTTGAGCCTAATCTCGAGTACCCAGGCGGGTTCTTTTTTTTCAGCCGAGATTTGCCGGATGAGTTTTTCGCTTAAGCCTTTTTCATAATTGGTCACGTAGGATTGATCATCCGCATGATCAAGATCATCACGGGTGATGGATTGAAAATTGACGTTGGTTATGGGGATGTTTTGGACCATATTATTTTATTACTCGCAGGCCTTCCCTTTGTGGTTTGTAGCTATCGAATCCTTTGGTTTGAATCTCGGCGGTCATTTCTTTTCCACCGCTTTTTATGATTTTTCCATCCATAAAAATATGGACATGGGTGGGCGTGATTTCTTGGAGTAGTTTGTCGGAGTGGGTGACGAGGATGATGGCTTTTTCTGGCGTCATAAAGTTTCCGATAGCCCTTCCGATAGACCGGATCGTGTCGATGTCGACGCCTGAGTCAATCTCATCAAGGAAGGCTAGATCTGGGTCAAGGGCGAGGAGTGAGGCGACTTCCATTTTTTTCCGCTCACCACCTGAGAATCCGAGATTGGTTTCTCGTTCGGTGAAATCTTCGGGGAGTCGAAGACTCTCAAAGGTCGATTTCAGGCCTTTTTTAAACTTAAAGCTTGAGGTGAAATCAGGATCAATAGATTTTTTGGCGGCAAAAAGGAAGGATCGAACCGAAACGCCATCAATCTCAGGTGGGGATTGAAAGCTGAGGAAAAAACCTTTTTGAGCTCTCTGCGCCGGATCTAAGGCTTCTAGATTTTCACCTTTGAAAACGATAGAACCATCCGTGACTTCATACTTGTCATCCCCCAGGATGACTCGTCCGAGCGTCGATTTGCCGGATCCATTGGGGCCAAGTAGAACGTGAATTTCCCCTGGTTTTATATTCAAGTTAAGGCCTTTTAGGATTTCTTTTTCTTCGAATCGAGCGCATAGATTGGTGATTTTTAGCATAGCTCACCGATTCTCTAAAAAAACAGCTAAAAGTCAACGAAAAACCTTGGTTTAAAAGCCTTTCTGTGTTATAATGACGGGAATTTTTATAGAGATTTGTCACCATGATTTCCAGATCCTTTCGTCAAAGATTTCGTCGAGTAGCTATCGATCTACTGGAGCATCATGACTCCCGTATGGGTAAGTTTGCGGGATATTTTTTGGCGACGATGATCTTGCTTTCTATGGCTTTTTTTGTTTTGGAGACTACAGAGGTAGGGGCTCCTTATAGGCCTTATTTTCTAATATTTGATCAGTTTTTGGCAGTACTCTTTACCGTAGAATATATCGGGCGTTTTTGGCTGGCTCCCAACAAAAAAAAGTTTGTGCGTTCTCCTTTAGCTATTATCGATTTACTTGTAGTGATAAGCTTTTATTTGTCGATCCATTATTTTAGTATTTTACGAGGATTTAGAGTCTTTAAAATATTCCAACTGCTCAAGATCGTCAGATATTCTGATCTCATGGGAGGTTTTATTCGATCTTTTCATAGTTATCGCAATGAGTTTTTTATTTTTTGGATTACTTTTGGGTTAGGGCTGTTGCTTAGTTCAACGGCACTCTATCTGCTCGAACACGAGGTAAATGAAAGTTTAGCGACTATCCCTGACTGTTTATGGTGGGGGATCGTGACGATTACGACCGTGGGGTATGGGGATGCGGTTCCTATCACCTGGGCCGGGAAATTTGTAGCCGGCTGTATGATGGTTTTTGGTCTGGCGACAGTGGCTATTTTAACCGCGGTGATTACCAAGATCTTTATGGATCACTTCTTTGGTCGTCGATATCATATCTGTGACCATTGCCACTATCCACATCATGATTTTGATGCGTCTTTTTGTAAAAACTGTGGAACCAAACTCGATCTCGGGGTTCGGGTGATCGAACACCAAAGAGTGATACAGGCGGTAGACGAAACGAAATTAGCGGAACAGAAAACGCTTAAAAAAGCTTAATTTAATAAGTATTAAGTATCAAGTATTAGGGGAGGGCGCTTAATACTTAATACCTATCCCTTAATACTATTCTCGGCCGCCTCGATAGTATTTTCAATTAGAGAATACACTGTCATAGGACCGACCCCTCCTGGGACAGGTGATATTTTGCCGGCTTTCTGACTGGCAGAAGGAAAATGTACATCCCCACAAAGCTTCCCGTCATCTTTGCGATGGATACCTACATCGATCACGGTAGCCCCCCGGGGGATTTGATCCCCCTGAAGAAACTCGGGACGTCCTACAGCGACGATGATGATATCAGCGTTTTCCAAATGTTTGTTCAAGTTTTTTGTTCGAGAATGGCAAGTGGTAACCGTAGCGCCTTTATTGAGGGCCAGAATAGAAACTGGTTTTCCGACGATATTTGATCTCCCGATGACGGTCACATTTTTGCCTTCGAGGGTTTGACCGCTTTCCTCGATCATCGTGATAATCCCTTTTGGCGTACAACACTGCAAAGTCTGGTGACCGAGAAAAAGCTCCCCAATATTATTAACCGAAAATCCATCCACATCTTTTGTGGGGTTTATAGCAGCTAAAACTTTTTCGACTGAAATATGGTCGGGGAGGGGGAGTTGGACGATGAGACCATGTATACTCGGATCTTGATTTACTTGCTCGATGGCGTCGAGGATTTCAGCTTCACTTATATCATCTTCATATCGCCAGGTTTCAGCTAGGATGCCAGCTTTTTCTGCCAGCTTTTCTTTGTTTTTGACGTAGCTTGCGGACGCGGCGTGATTACCTACGAGGATGACGACCAGTCTTGGGTAAATATTTTGTTCATTGAGTGCTTTAACTCTTGGGATAAGTTTGGTTTCAAGGAGTTTTTCGGCGATATCTTTTCCGGATATGATTTCTGCAGTCATAGATTTTAGGAATATGGGGTACGTATTGTGGGGTATGGATTTAGGCTTTTTTCTGTAGCTTCTCAAGGACGAGTCCCAGTATTTCTTGAGCTATGGCTTCTCGTCTTTTGAGATCACCATTGCGGTCTACCGAAACACGAACCCATCGAAAATCATTTTTACAAAAATCAAGGGCCACTTCTCGTACTTTTTTGAGATAGGTTTCGTCGGATTCATGGAGGTCTGTGGTTCGGCCTTTGGCTTGATGGATTTTGGCCCGAGCTTCAAAGCTAGCATCGAGAAAGATAACCAGTCGTTCGGTGGGGAATCCATTGATTTCGTATTCTAATTTTTTTACAAATTGGATCAGCTCGATTTCTTCTTCTTTGGTTTTGGCCCGAGCGGGGGTATAAATGAGGTTTGAGGTAACCCCTCGATCAAATACGAGAAGATCATGCTCGGCACGGAGCTTTTCGATCTCTTCAAGTTGAAATAAACGGTCGGCTGCATAGAGACTCGCGACTAGCTTAGGGTCTAGGTTATGGAAATCACCAAATTCACCAGCGAGATAGGCGGCAATCCGCTTCCCGGCAGGAGTGGTTTCATATCCTGGGAACCTTTTCCAGGCCACGCGGAGATTGCTCCCTTTAAGGTTTTCGAGTAAAATTTCAGTTTGAGTGGATTTGCCACAGGCATCTAAACCTTCGAGTACGATAATAGGAGCGTTCATGCAGACGCTATTCTAGTTTTGATCGGGCAAAGATCAACTTACTTCCGT
>DATDAE010000011.1:0-9923 GCA_036525565.1 Candidatus Altimarinota bacterium | reverse complement strand
AAGATCGACCTCTTTGGGGAGGATCTCTGAATACTGGGGAACCAGCAATAAATCATCAAAAGTAAAGGCGGGAAGGATATTTTTCATAGGTTTGAGTGTGATTTCGTGGATCCTAATTTTTTGAAGCCTTCTTGTCAAATTTTTTACATAAAAAACATAAGTAGGGAAACGTCAAAAAAGATTTGACTTTATCTATATATATTACTAAAGTTTTACCCAGCAAACTACGTTTCCTGCTCTCATCTAATTCCTTAAAAAACAAAACATGACACAGCTCACCCAAAGCCAAACAGGCGACAAGGTGAAAGTGGACTTTGCCGACCTCCTGGGAAGATTGCTCAACATTCTTTCTGATAAGGAGCAAGACATTATACGTCGGCGGTTTTCGCTTGAAGGTCACCAAAAAGAAACACTTGATAAAATCGGAAAAAGCTTTTCTATAACCCGAGAACGGGTTCGTCAGATCGAATCGGTCGCCCTCAAAAAGCTTTCTCGTCTAGCCCTTGATCCAGATATTCAAAGGATCCATCAACTGGCTATCAACATTTTACAACAACACGGACAGGTCATGTCCGAAGACCATCTCGTTTCTGAAATGGTCAAATTTATGGCACAAGAGAAAAAAGTCGATAGCAATGCTATGAAACTTTCTATGCGGGTTTGTGATAAACTCGTGAAACAAGAAAAAAATCAATTCTATCGAGCTTTTTGGAGGCTTTCTACCGTATCGTTGCTTTCGGTGCGAACCAGTATCCGTGAAATTCAACAGATACTTTCGAAAGCTAAAGATGTCATGTCTCCCGAAGACATTGCTTCACAGTTGCCAACCGCTATCCCAACCGAACGTGTGGTTTCACTCCTTCAGACC
The DNA here is from genome assembly GCA_036525565.1 of Candidatus Altimarinota bacterium. GTDB lineage: Bacteria > Patescibacteriota > Gracilibacteria > UBA4473 > UBA4473 > DATDAE01. The sequence goes on along the minus strand of DATDAE010000011.1, from coordinate 9,055 downwards.
GATTGGAGTTTCAAATCCATGGGTGGTCAATGGGGGATGACCACTTGGAGACATATCAATCCTAAATCTATCAAAGACAAGATTATGATCATCTTCCGTCGTGAAGGTGAACCTATGCACTTCTCAGAAGTCGCTAATCGAGTTTTAGATGAATTCTCTTCAAAGAAAGCCGTGACTAGACAAGCTATACACAACGAACTCATCCGACACGAAGAGTTTGTTTTGGTGGGTCGCGGTCTCTATGGTCTCAAAGAATGGGGCATGGTGTCAGGAACGGTTAAAGAAGTGATCCGAAAAGTATTGGTCGAAAATGGTGGCCCGATGAAAAGACAAGAGATCATCAAAGCCGTCCAAAAAAGACGAGATATTCGTCTAGGAACCATCTCACTCAATCTCCAAAAATATCCTTTCTTCAAGCGAGTTGGGCGTGCCGTTTACGAGTACGATGCCAGTCTTGAAACCAAGCGGAAAAAACGGAAAACAAGCTAAATCAATTATTTGAAAATTACCAAGAAGCATCGGTCTTGCCCCCGGTGCTTTTTTAGTTTCTGTCACCCTGAATTTATTTTAGGGTCTTGTTCCGGAAGTTTTAAGCTTAGAAATTAAGATTCAAGATGCTGAAACAAGTTCAGCATGACAAACCGGTTTTTACATCTTTCCACCTTGCCCCATACCCCTTATTTGTGGTATAATAAAAGGATTTTCCCCTTAACTCATGCAGTTTAAAGTCCCTCAAGATGTGCAAAGAGAAGACACCATTCTGTGGTTTATCACCCTCAGACAACTCATCTTTGTGCTTATTGGTGGGGGGATTTCCTACGCTTTATACGTAGGACTTTCGAAAATTTATGAGCTCAACGGTATCGAGCTCTTTGCCATCCTGATACCTTTCCTAGTCGCTTTAGCCTTTGCCTTTCTACGGATCCGAGGGATGTCGCTCATGATGTTTATTCTGGTCTGTGCCGAACAATTCATCTTTCGTCCAGGGAGACGGTATTGGAGCCAAGAAGGGAATATCCTCATCTCCATGACCACCCGTATCAGTAGCAATAAAAAGAAAGACGTCAAAGCGGACAACAAATCTATGATGGAAAGAGAGAAATTAAAAAATCTCGCCCAGATGCTTGATGGAGAAAAAGCGAAACAAAAATCACTCACCAGTTCCTAAAACCCAAACCATTCCATGGCAAAACCCACAACCACACCAGATCCAATCAAAAAAGAAACCGTCAAAAATGGTCGAAAAACCAAACTCCTTTCGACGCAACGATTTTTGTCTTTTGAGGGCGTTCATGATGATACGCTGGTGCTTAAAAACGGAGGCGTTCGAGCTATTTTGAGTGTGTCTTCGCTAAACATAAACCTCAAATCCGAAGAAGAACAAAATGCTATTGTTTACTCATTCCAAGGATTCCTCAATTCACTTGAATTTCCCGTGCAGATTTTGGTGCAATCCAGACGGCTTGATATCGACATCTACCTTGATAGCCTCAAAGGCAAGCTTAAAGATCAGCCCAATGAGCTCATGAGAGGGCAGATGAAAGAATACATCGAGTACATTGGGAAGCTGGTAGAGTTTGCCGATATTATGGAGAAAAAATTCTATGTCATCGTTCCCGCAAACCCGCAACGAGCCGAAAAAAAATCCATGTTGGCGACCTTTTTTGCCAAAATCTCACCCGATGATAGTCTTCGAGATGTGATCCAACGAAAACAAGAGTTTGCGGCGCTCAAGAAATTACTTGATGAACGAGTAAATGTGGTGCAAACCGCGCTTGAAAACTGCAGTCTACAAACCAAAAAACTCGATACGGAGGATATCATCCAACTCTTTTATGAGTCTTATAATCCAGACAAAGCCCGAACCCAGCGGATGGATCATATTGACGATATCATGCATGATGAACTCCCGGAAGACCGGATCACGGTGACGGATGACTAGCTGATCGCTTTTCTCAATCGCTCTTCGCTGATTTTGGGCCCTATCACCGCTAGGTGCGCTTTGTTGAGATCAAAGAGTTCCGCCGCCAGGGCATCAACCCCTTCTTTGGTGACCGATTTGAGCTTAGTCCTCCACGCATCGTAATCATTCACTCGATCCGAAAGGAGTAGTTCGTCGGCAAAATCATGCGCCACGTATTCGGAATCTTCTAGATTGAGGTCCAAGCTTCCCAGTAAATAGTTTTGAGCATCTTCGAGTTCTTGGAGCGTGATGCCTTTTTGCGCCATCAATCGATACTCTTGAGCAATGCCCCTGAGGGCTGGTTCAAGGTCTGAAAGCTTGACGCCCGCTTGCGTCGTGAGGTGTCCCGTATCGGTAAAACTTTGAGCCTGGGTACGAATGCTGTAGCACAAACCCTTTTCTTCTCGGATGTGCTGAAACATACGAGAGCTCATGTTCCCGCCCAATATAACCCTGAGGACCCGAAAGGCCTCATATCGTGGATCATTCTCCGCAATGCCCAAAAAACCCAAGGAAAGATGATATTGTTCTGTTTTTTTAGCTATCGCACTCAGCCTACTTTGGTTTGTTTTGAGCTCAAAGGGCGCCCAAGTGGGAGCCGCCTTGTCTGGGAAGGCCCCAAAATAACTTTGTACCAAATCAAGCGTATCTTCTCCTACATTCCCCGCAAGCGTAATCACCATATTGGAAGGTTGATAATACGTTTCTTTATAGCGTTTCAAATCATCTCGACTAAAAGCTCGCACATTTTTCTTGCTCCCTATCTGGTCTCGACCCAAGGGCTGATCCCCAAACAAAAGCTTCTCAAACTCCCAACCAATTTGATACATCGGCGCATCTTTATACATAGCCATCTCTTCGATAATCACCCCCCGCTCTTTTTCGAGCTCCACCTCGGGAAACGTTGAATGCAAAAGCATATCTGAAAGGACATCCAAAGAACGATCCAAGAAAGGCGCACCACATTTCACATAGTATCCAGCATACTCTTTCCCGGTAAAAGCATTAAAATGACCTCCGAACCGATCAACGGCTTGGGAGACCTCTTTGGGAGTTTTATACTTAGCGGCCCCTTTGAAAAACATATGTTCGAGAAAATGGGAGATCCCACTGTTTTTAATATGCTCATGGCGAGATCCAGCCTTGGCCAAGATCATGGTCGTGACACTGGTAGATCCTGGAATATGGACCACTTGCAGGCGAAGTTGATTGGGAAAGGTTCGGGAAAAAATATTCATTGCGACCACTTTACTACAAAGCGGCATAAGAGAAAAGTTTGACAAGAAAGGCCTCATTCTTATAATCGCCCAGCTCTATATGTCTCCATTTCGAACATTTTAGCTAAAAAAGCCCTTTATGAAGCAAGATTCTGACGCTATAACGGTTGAAGGCGTTGTCTCTGAGACCCTGCCGGGAGGAACCTTTCGGATAAAGCTCAGTACAGAAGGGTTCGAAGGACATGGGATTGTGGGAAAAATATCCGGAAAAATGCGTATGCATAATATCCGTATCGTTCCAGGCGATCGAGTCCAAGTTGAAATGTCGGAGCACAATATCGAAGAGGGGCGTATTATTTACCGCTTTAAATAAATTACATGCAGTGTTCAAGTTCTATCAAGTCCGCCAAAAAACGAAGCACTACCTGTCAAGTGGTACGCCGAAGAGGACGATTGTATGTGATCGATCCTCGGACACCTCGAAACAAGGCTCGCCAAGGCGGAGCCAAACAAAAACGTTTGAATAAAAGATATTAAACCTTATACAAGCTATAGTTCTATAGATGCTGCAGTCATAGAACTCTCCACATGAAAGCTTTCCGGATGCAGATTTCATTCATTAACTTTACTCAAAGTACATGCGTATAGCTGGAACCGTTATCCCAACTGAAAAAAGACTTATTATTGCTTTGCAATATATCTACGGAATAGGTCCAAAAAGATCTCAAGAAGTATGTGAAAAAACTAAACTAGATCAGAGCATCCGAGTAAAGGATCTCACGCCTGACCAAGAAGAACTCCTTCGTAAGACTTTGACCGAAGGTGGTTGGCTTTTGGAGTCTGATCTCAAGCGAGATATCAGCTCAAACATTAAACGACTCAAAGACATCGGAAGCTACCGAGGATTTCGACATGCTCGAAGTTTGCCGGTACGAGGCCAACGAACCAAGACCAACGCTCGAACTCGAAAAGGTCGAAAGAAAACCGTTGCTAATAAGAAAAAAGTAACTAAATAATTTTAATTATTCTCTATATTCCATATGGCTACTCCTAGTTCTAAGAAAAAGATCCGAAAACAGTTTGAAGAGGGACGTGTTTATATTAAAGCCCGCTACAACAATACTATTGTAACTCTCGCCGATCCAAAGGGCCAAGTGCTCGGATGGAGTAGTCCGGGAGCCAATGGCTTTAAGGGCGCGCGTCAATCAACCCCTTATGCTGGACAAGTGTCTGCGGAGAAAGTTGCTGAGATGGCTCAGAATTTCGGAATGCAGTCGGTGGATGTTTATGTGAGTGGGATGGGACCTGCTAGAGAACAAACTATCCGTGGACTTATGAACGGAGGTCTTGAAGTAAGCACTATCAGCGATGTGACCCGAGTACCTCATGGAGGATGTCGAGCCAAGCGAGTGAGAAAAATGTAATCCCAAAATTTACACTTAAATATTACCATTTACTATTTATCAATCTAAATGAGATACACTGGACCAAGAGCGAGATTATCAAGACGAGAGGGCGTAAACCTCTTTGGCTCTGCCAAACATGCCAATATTATGGCCCGAAAGCCAGCTATTCCTGGTATGCATGGAGCCAAACGTCAAGGTAAATTGAGTGAGTACGCTCGTCAATTGCGAGAAAAGCAAAAGATGAAACGAATGTACGAGCTTTCTGAAAAACAATTCAGAAATTACTTTGATAAAGCGAGCCGAGCCAAAGCTGTCACGGGAGACGCACTTTTTGAATTACTCGAACGAAGACTTGATAATGTTATCTATCGTTCAGGCCTTGCCGTTACAAGAGCGCAAGCCAGACAACTCGTAACTCACGGGATTTTCAATCTCAACGGAAGACGGATCAATGTTCCTTCGGCGATGGTTCGCGAAGGTGACGTGATCGAAGTGCGAGAATCCAAAAAAGGTCTTGTGATATTTAAAGAAAACAAAGAATTCCTCAAAGATTATAACGCACCATCTTGGCTTTCGGTCGACCTGAGCAAGCTCAGAACTGAAATTCAATCCCTTCCTGATGCTCGCCACTTTGATGCCATCATTGAAACTCGACTTATCGTTGAGTTCTACTCTCGATAATACTCTCTTAATCTTGCTTATACCATGCATATCATCCATCAAACTATCGGGGCTCCTAAACTGAAAATCGACAAAAAAAGTCGAACTTCGGCTCAGTTAAAGGTTGGTCCACTTCCCTCTGGATTTGGTACAACACTTGGGAATGCCTTGAGAAGAGTCTTGCTTTCTAGTCTTCCAGGGACGGCTATCACCGCCGTGAAAATTCCTGGGGTTGCTCATGAATACTCAACACTTGCGGGATGTAAGGACTCCGTGCTTGATATGATCCTTAATCTTAGACAACTTCGACTCAAAAAGCATGGTAAAGATATGGAACTCGTAGAAGTGCCTTTTGTAAAATCAGGAACGATCACGGCCAAAGATTTGAAGGTCTCTTCTGATATTGAAATCCTTGAGCCAACCCAAGTCATTACGATTTGTGATGGAGCTGATGCAAAAAAGAAAATGACCCTTCGTATCGAAAAAGGTGTGGGATTCAAAGTAGTGGAAAGTGAAGACAATGCGAAAGAAGAAGATCCTGAATTTATTTTGATTGATGCCAATTTCTCGCCGGTTACGCTCGTTAAATATGAAGTGCAACCAGCTCGTGTTGGAGATCAAACCAACCTTGATCAACTCGTGCTAGATGTGGAAACCGATGGTAGTTTGGATGCTGATAAAGCCATCAAACTTGCCGCTGGTATTCTTGAAAGCTATTTCGGACTCTTCCACGAAGATGATGCTTATACGGATGACGATTTCACCACCAGCTTCTCAGCACTCAAACAACGAGAAGAGGCTGAAGCTTTGGCTGAAAACGTAGCGAAAGAAGAATCTTTCACCCCTATTGATATTCTTGGTTTCTCTCAACGAACGCTTAACGCGCTTGTGAATGGAGGCATTACTTCGGTAGAACAACTGCTCAAGACTCCCATGTCTCAGTTGACACAGCTCCGAGGATTTGGCTCTAAAGCCAAACAAGAACTTGATCAAGTTCTTCAGGCCCGAGGTTATGCTCCGGTTACTGGAGACACTGAGGCTAAAAAAGTAGCTGCTTAAATTTTTAAAAAACTATTCTCTATTCCTATTCTGAAAAATGAGACATCGAAAGAACTCCGCTATACTCAATCGACCCGCCGATCAAAGAAAAGCCTTGATACGGAACCTTATTACTTCGCTTTTTCTTTATGGGAAGGTGCAAACCACTGAGGCCAAGGCCAAAGCTTTGCAACCAGCCGCTGAAAAACTAATTACGAAGGTAAAATCCCAAGACGACATGAACGCTATCCGTTCAGCCATGCAGGTGGTTTATACCGAAGACGCCTCTAAAGCGCTCTTGGCTTATGCCAAGAAAACGACTAAAACCTCTGGGTTCACCCGAGTTACTCGTATCGGCTACCGTGCTGGAGACAATGCCCTCAAGGTGCAAGTAGAACTTATCACTGATGAATCAATATAATGCAAAAAACAACGCTTAGACAGAACGTAAAAGGAGATGACCGAGCTTGGTTTATCGTGGATGCCACGGATAAAACGCTCGGACGACTATCTACCGATATAGCCGTCGTATTACGAGGGAGACATCGGCCTGATTACACTCCTCATGTAGATGGCGGTGATTACGTGATCGTCACCAATATCGAAAAGGTAGCTGTAACCGGGAAAAAAGAAGACCGAAAAAATTACTTCAGCCATTCTGGATACTTGGGACATCTAAAAATTGAAAAACTCAAAGATGTTCGAGAGAAAAGACCAGAACGAATCTTTGAAGAAGCCGTAAAAGGAATGCTTCCGAAGAATAGGCACCGCAAAGAGCAAATGCGAAGACTCTTTTTGATCCAAGGCTCTGAACATAAATATACCGCTCAAACGCCAGAACCATTACCTGAACTTACCAAATAATTACTATGAACAATCGAGCTTATTTTTACGCTAACGGAAAACGAAAAACCTCTATCGCCACCGTGCGACTCTATCCTCAGGGAAAGGGTGACTGCGAAGTAAACGGCGTAAGCCTTCGAGAGTGGGCTGATACCGATCAAATCATGGCCAATGTAAATAAGCCACTTGATCTTATGGGCGCTCGAAAAGACTATGATTTGGTCATCATCACCAAGGGTGGTGGAAAAGTGGCGCAATCGGAAGCTATCCGACTAGGAATTGCTCGAGCTATTGTCAAAAAAGACCCAAAAAGCCGAGAACAACTCAAAAAAGAATCTCTGCTCACACGAGATTCTCGAACCAAAGAACGGAAAAAACCAGGTTTACGAAAAGCTCGTCGAGCGCCTCAGTTCTCAAAACGATAGTCATTTATACAGCCCAATATTTTAAGACCGGTCTCCCAAAAGAGACCGGTCTTTTTTTGGACCTTGAAAGAAAGTTTTATTCGGTAAGGAACTGAACAAAGAAGTCGACAATAAACCACGAAAGCACAATAACCGCAACGCCCATGATGGCATAGGTAAGGGTCTTTTTCCCCTGTTCTTTGTTGTCAGTGAGTCCACCAAGGACGTATTGGATACCTCCCACCAGTACAAACACAATCGCCAGTCCTCCGGCCCATTTGAGGGAGTTTTCGGCATAACTAAAGAGCAATTTTGGTAGATGCTCAAGCTTCACCTCGCCTTTTGCGGCAGCCTTTTCTAGCTCGTCTGGAATGATTCCGCCATCTTTGGCGCTGGCCAACAAAAGGGGAACCAGGGTCCCTCCGTACAAAACCCAGAACTTTAAAAATGTTTTTGTGCTTTCCATTCCCACCATTTTAACACAATTAGGAAAAAGGTTCAATCTTTTGACTAGAAACCTTTTTTTGGTAGGATTCCCGAGATTTATTTATAACCTTTTTGGCCACCATGAGCGACATCAAACATTATCCTCTCAATAAAGTTCGAAACATTGGAATTATTGCGCATATCGATGCAGGTAAAACGACCTGTACCGAGCGGATTCTTTTTTATACCGGGAAATCTCATAAGATTGGAGAAGTCCATGATGGTCAAGCCACTATGGATTGGATGGCTCAAGAGCAAGAACGAGGTATCACGATTACCGCGGCAGCTACAACTTGTTTTTGGAAAGATTGTCAGATTAATATTATTGATACGCCAGGACATGTGGACTTTACGGTTGAAGTAGAGCGTTCTATGCGAGTGCTTGATGGAGCCGTTACCGTCTTTGATGGAGTTGCGGGAGTAGAGCCACAATCTGAAACCGTCTGGAGACAAGCCGACAAATACGAAGTACCACGAATCTGTTTTATCAACAAACTCGATCGAACTGGCGCCAGTTTTTTCCGATCTTATCAGTCTATTATCGACCGATTGACCAAAAATGCTTATCCTATCCAGTTACCTATTGGTTCTGAAGGAGGCTTCAAAGGGATTATCGATTTGGTAACTATGAAGGCTCAAGTTTACTACGATGATCTTGGAAAAGACGTACGAGAAGAAGAAATCCCAGCTGATCAATTGGCGGAAGCTAAAGAATGGCGAGAAAAACTCATCGAACAAGTCGCTGGTGCTGATGACGTCCTCATGGAAAAATACCTCGGAGGCGAAGAACTTACCCTTGATGAAATCAAAAAAGGTATCCGAAAAGCCACTATTTCTGGAGAACTCGTGCCAGTAGCCACTGGAACCGCCCTCAAAAACAAAGGAGTTCAACTGCTCCTCGATGCCGTAATTGCCTATTTACCTTCCCCTCTTGACGTACCACCTTCTCAAGGTATTGATCCTGATGATGAAGAAAAAGTACTCGAACGAAAAGCCGATAATAACGAACCATTGTCCGCGCTTGCTTTCAAAATTGCT
>DATDAE010000010.1:0-11162 GCA_036525565.1 Candidatus Altimarinota bacterium | reverse complement strand
ACTTCGAAGACGCTACAACAACATACGCAAACTTTGGGCTTTCATACTCTTTTTCCTGACCAAAAGACAGATGTTTATTCCTTTGGTTTACATGCTGGCCAAATCTCAGGAAGGATTTGATTCTCCAAAATTAGAGGAACTCCTCAATATCAGACAACACTGCCGAGAAAAATCACTCAAACATTCTCCACACCAAAGACTGGCTCTTGAGAAAAAAGTATCTCAAACGCTTTTTGAATACTTTTCATTTTTAGAAAATCAGAAAAAACTCCAAATGCAGTCTAAATTTGGACATATTGTTCGAGATTTAGAATTCATCGATTCGAAACTCGTCGAGTTGCAGCAACTCTACAACGTAGAAGCCAAACGATGGAATCGACTAAGTGCGGTGTTTATGGCCGGATTTTTCTTCCAAATGGTGGGCATGAATCCCTTCGACTTATTTAGTGAATAGTCTTTTTTTGTTTTTTTGTTTGTCTTTATGATTCTTACCTGGCATTTAAATCCTGTTGCCTTTCATGTCCCATTTATTGGTTATCCGATACGATGGTACGGCATCATGTACGTAGTAGCTTTTATTATTTTTCTTTTTTGGAGTTGGCAAAACTTCAAATACATTAAAGACTACAAAGATCCTCGGACGAAAACCACTCATCGACGTTTTTATAAAGATTATAGTGAATGGGAAACTATCGCTTTTATTGGTTTTTTGTTTGGTATTTTAGGGGGACGGATAAGCCATTTTGCTTTTTTTAATCCTCAACCATTGATCGATGATTGGACCGAGATTTTTCGTATTTGGAATGGTGGTATGGCTATCCAAGGAGGTTTCACCGCAGCCATCATCTACTCTATTTATACGCACTGGAAAAATAAACGTCATCTCTGGGTTACCGCAGACTGTATAACGGCTCCACTCGCTTTTGCCTTTGGAATAGGACGTATTGGTAATATCACCAATGGTGAACTCGCTGGGAAACCGACCAATGGTGATTGGGGCATGATTTTCCCCCACATTGATGAGGTGGTAAGACATGTTCCACCTGTTTACGAACTAGTGGGCTATATGCTCATCGTAGCGCTTACGACCTATCTTTTTATTTATTGGAAAAGTCGGCCCACGGGAATCCTTTTCCCTATTTCTATTATTGGGGCGGCGGTTTGGCGATTTTTCGTAGAATATTACAAAGTGTCTCCTTTAAACGTAGGCCCTTTCACCTCGGGTCAAGTCTTATGCTTGGTCCTTACCCTCAGCGGAATTATTATAACTATTTGGTTACTAAAAGACCCCATAAGAATCGAACTTGATAGAAAAAACTAACACCCTATAACTTGCCTAATTCGGGCTTCTTATTATTATAACACTAATGAAAAAAATCCTCTTGATCATTCTCGCCCTAAGCCTGACCGCTTGTTCTCCCAAGCAGCCCCCGGTGGTCAACGAAGACTTTGTTCCTCGCGAAACCGTCGAACTTGAAGCCGTTGATGAGATCATTCCGGAGGAAATGGTCGAGGCGCTGCCGGAAGAAATAGTTGAGGCCCTTTCTGATGGAGACGATCTCTTTGCCGAGGAAGACCTAGAGGACCTTATAGCAGAAGAAGAAATCGTAGAGCTAGAACCTATCGAGCTTCCAGAAGAAGTCCTGGCCGAAATCAAAGACGATAAAATCATGGAGCTCGAAGAAGAAACCAGCGATCTCTATCCATCAGTCAACGCTCGAAAAATAAAAACTCTCAAGGGCGATCAAATTAGTATTACGTATTTCTTTGATTATACAGCGTCCAATTTGAAGTCTCATGAAGATATGATCAAAAAAATAGGTGGCAAATTTGGCCCTTCAATCCTTTGGATCTACCGACCTTTAGGAAGTTTTGGGGCTTCAGCTTTGGGCGCAAAAGCCTCTGAATGCGCCAGAATCCAAAAAGCCTGGCCAGGCTTCCATGACAAACTTGTGGCGTTAGAAGGAAATATTACGGAGCTCTCGGTGAACCAGGCCGCTCGAGACTATTCACTCGATATGAGCCAGTTTAAAAAATGCATGGCTGCCTCTGATACCGATAAACAATTAGATCGATACAGCCAAGAAGCTCAAAATTTTAGAGTAGAGGCCACCCCCGCCTTTGTAGTGGGAGAAGATGTCGTATTTTCTGGTAATTACCCACCCGCCTTCTTTGAACAAATGATCCAATCATTTTTAAGCTCAAGATTGGGAAATTAACCGCCTTATGACAAAATTCGCTAAAAAGTCCCTCGGACAAAACTTTCTCACCTCCACCACCGTAAGGGATGATATTTTAGAATTACTTCCCCCCCATCAGTGTCAAAATGTACTTGAGATAGGTCCAGGACTTGGATTTTTGACCCATCAACTCGTAAAAAAAGCCGAACACCTCAAAGCCGTAGAGCTTGATCCTAGAGCGGCCAAACAATTGCGCGCTGACCTCGAAAAGTGGAAACACTTTGAACTTATTGAAGCTGATTTCCTGAAGACTGATCTCGACTCCATTTTTGATCAAAAAAAGTATTCGGTGGTCGGAAATATACCCTACAACATAACTTCTCCTATCCTCAAGAAATGTCTCGCTGACACAAAAAATAAACCACAAGTTATGATCATCATGGTACAAAAGGAGGTGGCCGAAAAAATATGTATCGATCCCTTCAAAAAGAAACCACGCCGCTCCATACTAGGTTTATCGGTAGAGATATTTGCCGAGAGCGAGTATGCCTTTACGGTAGATCGATCTTTTTTCCAGCCCATTCCCGGAGTAGATTCTGCCGTCATGCGGCTCACCCTTCGAGATAAGCCACTCATTCCCCCAAGCCTCGAAAAAGCTTTTTTCACCATCGTCCAAGCCGGATTTGCAGAAAGACGAAAAAAACTGAGTAATAGTCTCGCCCGCTTTTTTGGAGAAAACATGGACCATATTTGTGAAAAAGCCGACCTTGAAAAACGTGCCGAAGCCTTGGAGGTTGAAGACTGGAAAAAGATGGCCGAAAAATGGCTCAAGTCCAAGCAAGAAAAAACCAAGCCAAACCTACCAACATCGCCCCACAAATAAAGCCTCGAATAAAAACATGAGCATAATGCACATGCGGATCAATGGCTTTGTGGGTTCTCGGTGAAAAAAGTGGATGTGTCGAAATTTTGGAAGGAGGAGTAGACATCTAGAAAATCGATTAGGAATCGCCCTCAATCATTGTAAGATCAGTCAGTATTACGTCAAGCTATGAAATCTTTTAAAAAGTTTCTCGAACGCCTAAAACCGCATATTCCAGAATCGGAATGGGAAGCTTTTGTAAAAGGGGTGACTCAGCCGCTGGATCGGAGTATTCGAGTATCAAATATCAAATATCAAATATCAAATAACGGATGGACATTAACCAATGTCAAAGGCATTTCTGAGGCTTTTTTGATCGACCGAGAAGATCGCTCACAACCCCTTGGTAAAACGTTATCGCATTTTAATGGAGATTTTTACGTGCAAACGCTCAGTTCGATGCTCCCAGTTTTAGCCCTTGATCCTCAACCCGAAGAAAAAATCCTTGATGTCTGTGCCGCTCCAGGCTCGAAATCAACCTTCCTCTCTGAAAAAATGGGAAATACTGGCGTACTGATTTGCAACGAAATGTCTGCCTCTCGTATCAAGAAACTCGTCGCCAATCTCAACCGAACCAAATGTCTCAATACCGCCGTCACACAGATCGACGGACAAAAACTTGATCTGTGGTACAGCCAAGAATTTCAGAAGATTTTACTCGACGCACCCTGTACAAGCGAAGGCCATGGACGCAAAGACGCTTCATTTTTTGAAAAAACCTGGAAAGAAAAAGCTATCGCACAAGCCGCCAAACTCCAACGCAAACTCATTGAACAAGCCTTTCTGGTTCTCAAAGAGGGCGGTGAAATGGTTTACTCAACCTGCACCATGGCGGGTGAGGAAAACGAGCTGGTCGTCCAATGGTTGGTAGATAACTACGGTGATTATCTCCAGATTATCCCTCACGGATTACCCAAAGCCATTCCGTTTAGAGCGGGTCTGAAATTTTGGGGTGAACAAGAAATTTATCCAGAAATAAGTAAACATTCTGCCCGCATTTGGCCACACATCGAAAGCAAAACCTTTTCAAGCGAAGCGTTTTATCTCTGCAAAATCAGAAAAACACAGGGTCTCTCCCGTCCCAATCCCCCTCGCAAGGGCGAACTCGAAACTGATTTCAAAATCATCAAAAAAAACGAACGCGCCGAAATCATCACACGCCTCCATAAAACCTGGGGGCTCGACAAAGCCCTTTTAAAAGATTTGGTGCTGATTCAAAAAAACGAAATCCTTTTTATGGCCACCAAAGACACCGTCAATTTTGCCAGTAAAAACAAAGTACAACGCCTTGGTTTCAAAGTCATGGATGAATACGGGTTCCTCTCGAGTGAGTTTGCCATAGCTTTTGGTGAACACATGAACAATAATATTGTTCAGCTAAACGAGGACCAAATGCCGCGTTGGATGCGAGGCGAAGACCTCCCTCTCGAAGGCCTAACCTCACCGCAGGAAGACCGAGGCGCCTTAAATCCAGAAGTCCTCATCAAATACAAAGCCTATACTTTGGGCACGGGCAAATGGATGGAAAAAGAAGGTCGCCTCAAAAATCGACTCGATCGGAATTTGCTTTGGCGCTAAAAAACATTATAAATTCCTGCGCAGCTTTTTTTAAGCTCGATTAGCTCAGCTGGCTAGAGCGCCCGCTTGACTTGCGGGAGGTCAGAGGTTCGAATCCTCTATCGAGCACCATCCTCAGCATAAACTCAGTTTATTCCGCCCGCCTAAGACCGGCTCCATACACTTCGTTATGCTTCGTCTTCCTCAAAAAATCTCTGACATTTAGATTATGTATGCTTTTTCGAGGTACTCATCCAGGGGGTGGGGAATATTTTTATGTGCGGAGTACATAGGGATGCGAACCTAGGTTCGCATTTTTATCCAAGAGCGAAGCAATTGGTCTTAAAAATCCTTCGTTCTCAACGTAGTTGAGATAAGAAATATACTCTATCGAAGACTTCCTCAAAAAATATCTGACATCTAGATTCTGTATGCTTCAGGCGCGTCACAAGGCTCGTTTTAAGCTGAGAAATCCGAGGAGCTTTGCGGAGCGAAAGTGTTATCTCCAATCAGTACATGGGGGATCCTAAATCTATCATCGAACCTCTTATTTGGCCTCAGTCCAAGGCACACTACTGTCATAGGTATTAGCCGGTTGAAAATCACATTCGATATAGAGATCATCAATGATATTTTTCCAACGATCTGAGAGGTTACTTTTTCCTTCTAGACAATTCCGGAGCGACTGCACCTCAAAAAGGACTTCCACAGGACCAATATCGCGCTGGAGAGGATGAAACTTCCTTACCAAGATTTGATCTTCATTTTCGAGTTGGCCGGCTTCATAGCCTTCTTTCACATAAGAGACAACCCCTTCATCGTTAACACTATAAATTCCCGGCATCGGAGCTTTGGTCATTTGTACGGTTTTACCCTCTCTATTTCGTATATAGAGCAAGCTACCATTGGATTTTCCGGCGATAGATTGTTCATATTCCTCAACTGAAAAAGTCTCAGGAATACAATCCAGATACTCTGAAAAATGGAGCGCAATAGGCGACAATAAGTCCTGCTTTTGCAAAAGAAAACTCATCATATTGGTAGCAGCGGTAAATCGAGGGTTAATCTCAAGTACATAAACCTTGTTGGTTTGATTTTCCAACAAAAAATCCACCCCAAAAACACCTTTATATCCATATTTATAGAGAGATTCTCCAATTTTTTTAGTGATGGTTTTTACTTGCTGATTGACGGAAGCTGGCAGCGCTTGTGAGCTTGTAAAATCTATACCACAAAACATAGATTGGTTATCGGTGAGCTCTGGAATCCCAATAGCTTGCAGATAGCAGTCGGTCACGATTGTCCCCCGATTGGTAGCGACCGCATGCACCCCAAGCTCTACCCCATGGATAAATTTACTAATCCTCGCCGGCGTGTTGTAATTTAGGTTTCGGACTTCTCGAAATTGCGTGATATTATCAATGACAAAAGTATCTCGACCTCCAGAAGAATTGTAACCTTGTGGGTTAAAGGAATACTGTATGACAAATTTATGTCCTAATTGATGAGTGATCGTTTTATATTCGATCTCATGCACATCTGCGGAAATAAAAGGGATTTCCCCATGAGCCTCATCGACTCCAAAATCTCCTAATCTTTTTTTGTCTTGAAGCTCTTTAAACATTTTATAATCAGGCATGAGCTCTTTATAGCCATACTCTTTACAGACCTCTTCGAGGTTCGTGGATTTTTTAAAAGAAAAAAATAAAGGCGTCTCCTGCATTTTTTCTAAATAACCATCGGCTATTTGCTTCCAAAGCACCATATCGTACGTGTAGTGACGATCTCGGTCCCGGTTGGGAAAAGCTCGAAAACAAGTCACATGTGGCTTGATTAAATCTTCATCAAGCGTCGGATATTTGTACCATATTTCTTGTGGTATCTCGAGTACGCATTGCTCCAAACCTTCGCCAAGGGTGTGTGCCATACGTATAAGTTTCTTGCCTTTTAAGGCACTCAACAAATTATTGAGAACTTTTTCTTTCATTACGTGTGGGGGGATTATTATAAAGGGTTTTCTATACTCAAATCACACAAATCCATCGAAGGTTTATGCTCCTCACTCCAAAGACAAAAGCCTTCTACGATTTCTCGAAACTCCTGGTTAAGCCTTGTGATAGCGGCTTCATCTGGTTCAAGGGTTTCTTCATTCATGTACAAATTACGATTGATTTCTAATTGAATCCCTGGCGTACCATTCCGACTACAGTGTGTACCCACCACATAGCGGCCGATAAAAGGTTTGTTGATCGCGACCGTATAGCCTTTTTCTAAAAAGGCATCTCTAAAATATTTAGTCGTCTGGGCATCGCACGTCGTATATTGTCTATTCCCGAGCACGATATCGGGACGAAGGGTGCCTTTATCTTCGCGATAGCTAGGGGAGACTGACCACATCGAATGACAATCGATCAAGAAACGAGAACCATTTAAAGCTCGATGCAACTCTTTGTGAAAAGGCGCATGAAACTCGGCAATCCATTCTTGCATTTCCTCAAAAGAAGGATCTGTTTCAAAAACATTTTCTTGGTTGGAAGTGGATAAAATGATAACCCCCATCGAACGAGATTGTCCAATGGTATAAATTTCATCAGGAGCTCGGTTGACATCAGAAATGATCCGAGAAGCCGTAGCCTCGACAATCTTGGGACCTTTGATGTTATAAATACGATCAGTATATAGGTCAGGTTCTTGTAACAAAACCTCATCTGGGTGAGGCATACGTTTTCTCAAAGCTTCAGGAATATAAGTCGAACCATGAGGGATACTGAGGACGATTTCATATATACGCATTGCGCAAATTATAATGGGTTGGTAGACCACGTCAAAGATAACCCGAAGATTCCTAAATAGGCTGTTTTTGATTTTAAAAATCACGTTTCCTCGCTATTCCAAATAACACCGGAATCACTACCATCGTCATAAAAACCGAAGTAATGAGTCCTCCCACGACGACAATCGCCAAGGGCTTTTGGACCTCAGAACCCGTCCCAGAGGAAAAGAGCATCGGCAACAATCCCAAGATCGAGGTAAACGCCGTCATCAAAACCGGACGCAACCTTTTGGTCGCTCCGTGCAAGATCGCCGCGTCTAGCTGCGATTTGGTCAAAGTTTCAAACCGATCACGAGCGGATTTTACTGCTTGATCAAGGTATAGCACAATCACCACGCCCGTTTCTACGGCATTTCCAAACAAAGCAATAAAACCCACCCAAACCGCTACGGAGAAATTATACTGCGCTAAAAATAGGGCCAGAATCCCTCCAATCACACTCAAAGGAATGGCAAGCATCACGACGGATACCAATTTGAGGTCATTGTAGGTGATATACAAAAGCACAAAGATAATCAGGATCACACTCGGCACGACCCAAGAAAGTTTCTTTTTGGCTCTGATCTGATTTTTATACTGACCATCAAACTCAATATTATACCCCTTTGGAAGTTCTAAATTTTCAGAGAGATACTGCTCTGTCTCTTTTACAAAGGAAACCAGATCTCGCCCTGACACATTCATCTGCACTGCCGAGCGCAGACGACCGTCTTCCGATTGCAAGACCGCGGGTCCATCGACTATCTGTATGTCAGCCACTTCTGAGAGTGGCACTTTTTGCCCATGCATACCTTTGAGCATCAATCCCTTTATATCGGGAATATCGGCCCGCTGATCACGACTAAAACGAACCTCGATACCATAGCGCTCTCGACCCTCGATAACACTGGAAACGACTTTCCCCCCCGTCCCTATTGAAATCAAATTCAAGGCCTGACTTTTGGGAATGCCATAGGTAGCAAGACGTGCATCATTGAGCTCAATATTGAGATACTTGAGTCCGGAGGTACGAATCGCTACCGTCCCCACTGCACCAGGAATATGGGCCATCATTTGCTCTATCTCGATCGCGAGCGCTTCTAATTTTTGTGAATCATCCCCAAAAACCTTGATCCCCACTTGGGCCCTGATCCCGGTAGAGATCATGTCAATCCGGCCGATGATGGGCTGCGTGAAACCATTCCAAAGATTTGAGAACGTAATACTTCGATTCATCTCGGTTATCAATCTATCCTTGGTCATACCCGCTCGCCATTCGTTCTTGGGTTTGAGGGTCACCATAGTCTCGATCATGGCTAAAGGGGCTGGATCAGTAGCGGTATCGGCTCTCCCGGCTTTGCCTACGACTTTTTCGACTTCTGGAAACTGGGACAAAATTTTATTGGTCTCAATCAAGAGTTCTCCAGCCTTTCGCTCTGATACATCAGGCACCGTCATAGGCATATACATAATCATCCCCTCATCGAGCGCTGGCATGAATTCAGACCCGATAGTCGATCCAATTCCCAACGCTAACAGAAAAAGTATGAGCGTCGCTCCAAGCGTTTTTTTAGGCTGAGAAAGCGCTTTCCCGAGAAGTGGTTCATACCATTTTTGAAACCAAAGAACTGTTGGTATTTCATGATCTTCGTGCAATTTCCCTTTAAGAAAATAAAGACACCCCAAAGGCACAAACACGAGCGAGGCTACGAGCGCCCCGAGCATCGCAAAGATATTGGTAAAAGCGAGCGGTTGAAAAAGCTTCCCTTCCATCCCCTCCAGCGCAAAGATGGGCACAAATGAAAGCATGATAATCAAAATCGCAAAGAGCAGCGGCACGGCAACTTCACTCGTGGCCTCATGAACAAGTTTGAGTCTTTTTTTAAATAAATCTTTATCTTCTCTAAACCACGAAAGCGGTTGATTTTCTTCCTTAGAGGGAAGTCCCCCTTCAGCCAGAAGTTTCTGATAGCAGTTTTCCGTGACCACGATGATCGAATCCACCATGGTCCCGATCGCAATGGCGATCCCTCCCAGCGACATAATATTGGAAGGAATTCCAAAAAGCTTCATCATCAAAAAAGTCATCAAAACCCCAAACACCAAGGCTATGGCTGTGATCGCTGTAGCACCCCGATGATAGAGAAAGAGCCACATGATGATCGTGGTAATCACCAGCATCTGGATCAAAACACTTTGAAGTGTCCTGGTGGCGCGATTGATAACCTGTGTCCGATCATAGAAAGACACGATACGAGTACCGTCTGGTAGGGATTTTTCGAGAGACTCTATTTTCGATTGCACTCGCTCGATAATCTCCAATGGATTTTCCCCATACCGCATCACGACGATCCCTCCGACTTTTTCACCCGTTTGATCAGCCAGTATGCCCCGACGAGCTTCGCCACTCAGACGCACCGTCCCGATATCTGAAAGTCGAATAACACTGACATCTTCTCCCATTCGATTACTTTCAATGCTCGGGGTCCAAACAGGGATTTTCCCTGGAAGCTGGCTTTTGGTTGTTCCCACCACGAGATCCTTGAGGGCATCTTCTGAGGCGAAAAAGCCAATCCCCTGCACCGATATTTCCCGTTCTCCGTATTCGAGCACTCGGCCTGATACGTTATTATTCGCCATTTTTATCAGATCCATAATCTTCATCAAATCGAGTCCGTATTGTTCCAGTTTGAGGGGATCAAGTACCACTTGATACTGTTTTTTATACCCTCCCACCGAGGCCACCTCGGCAATCCCTGGCAAACTCTCCAGCTGGAGTTTGACGGTAAAATCCTGAAGCGAGCGTAGATCGGTCAAAGACAAGGTTGGATGCTCAAGCGTGTACATAAAAACATGCCCAAGACCCGAAGCATCAGGCCCGAGCCGGACCATCGCACCGGCGGGTAGTTGTGACTGGATTTGCGTCAATCGCTCGCTCACCCGATCTCGAGCAAAGTAGACATCCGTCTGATCTTCAAAAATAACCGTCACCATAGAAACCCCGAGCATCGAACCACTTCGCACGGTTCGTACTTGTGGGAGCGATTGCATCGCGGTGGTGATCGGATAGGTGATCTGGTCTTCGATGTTTTGGGGGGACTGTCCAGACCACCGAGTCACGACGATGACTTGGTTTTCTGAAAGATCCGGCAACGCATCAATCGGCGTGTTCCCAACCGCCCAAATCCCGAGCCCCGTGAGGATCAGAAACATCATTCCCGTGAGGAAGCGATTGTGAAGAAGATAATGGATCAAATGATTCATGAGGTGCGAAATAAAGAAACCGATGGATTACTGATAATGTTATCTTCTGGAGTCAATTCACGAGTAAATATCTGAGAAAATTCCCCGTCTTCTGCCACCACTTCCACCTGAATTTTTACAGGAGAAGCTTCCTTCCCTGACAAGGGGGGGGTTTTCCAGAGAAAATAATCCGTTCCTCTTTTTTTGAGGGCTTGTGTGGGTACGGAAAAAATAGGAGAGGTTTGGTCTGAAAGATAGACTAAGAGTGATTGACCGTGGACTAAACCCCCTGGTTCGCTACGCTCACCATCCCCCTTGTCAGGGGGAAGTATGACAATAGCGGTGGCCATAGTCATACCGGTTTGAAGATTGATCTGATCACTCAATCGCAAAAGCGTCCCTTCGAACGTCTCGCCAATAATAGGTTTTTTCAGCTTGATGGTGTCAC
>DATDAE010000009.1:0-15003 GCA_036525565.1 Candidatus Altimarinota bacterium | reverse complement strand
TCACCCGATATGGATCTCGTGGTCAAAAAAGGTGATGTCGTGAAAGAAAAACAGATCATTGCTAAATCAAACGAAAGCAAATCTACGACCAAGTCCACGATCGATGGAACCATCGAAAAAATAGAGAAAGGGTACGTGATGATCACACCTCCTGAGCCGCTCGAAAAAAGTTATAGTGTTTCCCCTCGAGCTACGCTCAAAATCAGGGACGGAGAACGTGTAAACAAAGGACGACCACTGACGATTGGTCATATTGACCTGAGAGAGTTGATGGATCTTTCTACGATTGAAAGCGCACAAGAGTATGTACTTGAAGAGGTCCTTCGGATTTATGCCTCACAAGGACAACAGATCAATGAAAAACATATTGAAATCATCGTAAAACAGATGGCCTCCAAGATCCGAATATTGGACGGAGGACAGTCAGAGTTTTTGGCTGGAGAAATCAGGGATCATATCGAAGTAGAACAAACCAATGCCAAACTTAAAAAAGGCAAAAAGAAAGAAATAATAGGGGAAAGACTGCTTCTCGGATTGACACGAATCTCTCTTTGGACCGATTCATGGCTTTCTGCGGCTTCCTTCCAAGAAACGATTCGAGTCTTGGTAGAGGCTTCTACCACCAAAAAAGTAGATCCACTAGAAGGACTCAAAGAAAATGTTATCATTGGACGACTGGTGCCAGCAGGGGAAGTTTATAGAAAAAGAACAGAAGAAGGCGACCCAAGCTTGGCTGTCTAATCGCTTGACTAAATCAATATTATTGATACATTCGCTCGGCTGAAATTATTGTTATTCTCATTTATCGCTTTATGCCAACCGTAAATCAACTCGTCAGAAAAGGTCGAACTAGCAAGATTCGGAAATCTAAATCTCCAGCCCTTCAGACTAAATTCAACAGTCTTAAGAATCGATCAATAGACCTTGCATGCCCTCAAAAACGAGGCGTTTGTATCAAGGTTTCTACGACCACTCCGAAAAAGCCAAATTCGGCTTCTCGTAAAATTGCCCGAGTACGGCTCACCAATGGTTATGAGGTTAATGCTTATATCATGGGAGAAGGCCACAACCTGCAAGAGCATTCGGTGGTAGTGCTTCGTGGAGGACGAGTGAAAGATTTGGTGGGAGTTCGTTATCATATCGTTCGAGGATCACTTGATACTCAAGGGGTTGAAAAACGAAGACAAGCTCGTTCTAAATACGGAACCAAAAGACCAAAAGATGCTAAAAAATAAGTCAATTTCTTAATTTAATGATCTGAAATGTCAGAAAAAAAAGTAGCGCCCGCTAAGACAGCGCCTGTAAAAAGTCTAGCACCGGAAACGAAAGATGCGAAAAAACCTGCAAAAAAGGAAACCAAGAATGTAAATTTTCAAAATCCTTTTTCTTTAAACGATCCCCTGCAGTGCAAATTTGTGAATTGTCTTATGAAAGATGGAAAAAAGACCATCGCACAAAGAATCATGAAAGATATGTTTCAAGAATTAAGTCGTAGAGGGGACCCAGATCCACTTAAAACTTTTGAAACAGCGCTCAAAAACGCTACACCAAGCATCGAAGTTAAGGCTAAACGTATTGGGGGAGCAGTTTACCAAATTCCTATCGAAGTAAAACCGAAGCGACAACAAAGTCTTTGTATTCGATGGATTTTAGAAGGGGCTCGAAAGAAAAAAGGACAACCAATGTACAAACGGCTCGCTTCAGAGCTCTCAGATACAGCGTCTGAACAAGGTTATGCCTTTGGAAAACGTGAAGATGTACATAAAATGGCACAAGCCAATAAAGCCTTTGCTCATTTGGCACGATACTAATTTAAGAAAATTTTTAAAAAGCCGGCTTAAAAAGTCGGCTTTTTTTATATTCCCAGAGAAAAGGAAAGCAATGGTATCCCCGCTAGGAATTGAACCTAGATCTTCGCCTTAGAAGGGCGCCGTTCTATCCATTGAACTACGGAGACTCGAGGCCTAATATACGCCACAAAGCACAATAATCAATCCAAAATCTTCTCAAGCTCCTTTTTAAAGCTTTCTACATCTTTGAACTGCTTGTAGACCGAGGCAAATCGGATGAAGGCAATCTCATCGATATCTTTGAGCATTTTCACCACATCCTCGCCAATCCTTTCAGCTTTTACGACTTTATCTTTGCCCCATTTTTCTTCGAGCTCAGTTATTCGCTCTCTTACTTTCTCGATGGAGACGGGCCTTTTGCCGCAGGCAATCAAAATGCCGCGCTCCAATTTTTCCCGATCGTAGGGTTCTGACGTTCCATCTTTTTTTTCTACCATAAGATTAAAGGCTTGATAACGCTCAAAAGTCGTAAACCGAAATTCGCACTTTTCGCATTCACGCCGTCGACGTATAGACGTACCCCCGTCTGATACTCGGGAATCAACGACCTTAGTTTCTTCATTCTGACAAGAAGGACATTTCATTGATGGCATAATAGTCAAAAAAGAAAAAAGAACCAAAGAATCCCAAGAACCAAAAGGATCTTAGGTTCTTCGGTTTCTTTCAGCTCTTTCTCGTGTTCTTCTTGCCAAAAAGACAAAAATCTTTACCATCAGACTAACCCTAATTTTGCCGAGCTTATGGCTTTTCGACCCAGAAGATCCCCCCTTTCTATAGTGGCTTTGCGTACTCATCGTGCGTTGGTTTTTCTTTTAGGTTTTGGGGCGGTCGGACTTTTCGCTTCGTATTTGTTTTTGATGAATCATCTTTCTATGCAGGGATACGTGCTCAGCAAAACGATGGAAGAACACCAAGTATTGAGTCAACAAGAAGGAGAGCTTGAGGCTATATTGGCAAAATCAGAAGCTCGAGAGTATATTCAAAAATCAGACATTGGGAAAACCCTTATTGTCCAAGGCATATCCAAGACTTACGTGATTGTGCCATCCGAAAAAGTAACGGCCCAACGCTAAAAAGAAAAGTGTTTATTCACCATAAGATGAGAGACGGCGCAACACAAAGTGGTTGCATCATTCTCGTTTTTGAATACAATCTCATGATACCTTCTTATATAAATTTAAGAATATATGAATTCACACTTTGACTCGTTTACGCACTTTGCCAAAAACACCTTTATCTTGGCCCAAGAAGAGATGACCAAATTGGGGGATACGCAAATCCAGACACAGCATTTGATCTTAGGCATACTCAGACAGCCCAAATCTTTAGCGGGGATGGTGTTGGGAAATTTTGGAGTGGGCTATGAAAATGCCTTCCGAATTGCCAAAGAGCTCAAAAATCCGTTTCAAAAAGAGGACCAAAAGAAAAATGACCACATTCTTTCTTTGTTTGCACAAAGAACGATTGAGTTAGCGGCGCAAGCCTCTATTGAATACAATGCCACGATGGTTGACAGCGAACACCTGCTTTATGCCCTTCTCAAACAAAAGAATTCAGGCGCGATTCACATCCTCGAAGAACTCTTGGTACAACCTGATCAGATTTTGGAACACCTTGAACATGTTTTCACACAAGCTTCACAAGATCCCAAAGCCGATAGTGCAGTGGCCGCTCGTCCCATGCCAGTAGACCAAAATCACATTGAGCTTATCCTCAATGGTCTCCAAGGGGTCTTGATGAACATCTCTGGCCTTGAGCAACAAAAACGCGAAGAAGAGGGAATGGGGGGCGATATAGCCATGCCTCCAACTGACAAAGACCAAGATCAAGAGAAGGGAAAAGGCAAAAGACGAAAAAAACTCGCTTTAGATTACTTTTGTACCGACTTTACCGAGCTCGCCCAAGATGGGAAAATAGACAACATCGTGGGACGCGAAAAAGAAATTCAACGAGTCATGCACATTTTGTCCCGAAGGAGTAAGAATAATCCAGTGCTCCTAGGAGATCCGGGCGTTGGGAAGACCGCGGTAGTAGAGGGCTTAGCCCAAAGAATGTTTGAAGGCAAAGTGCCGGACAATCTTTTAGACAAAAGAGTCTTCTCGCTTTCTATGAGCAACCTGGTGGCTGGTACCAAATACCGAGGAGAATTCGAAGAACGACTCAAGAAAATCGTAGAAGAAGCCAGTGATCCTGAAAACGATGTCATCCTTTTTATCGACGAACTCCATACCATTATTGGGGCGGGGTCGGCAGAAGGAACGCTTGATGCGGCTAATATCCTCAAACCAGCGCTTTCTCGAGGAGAGTTGCAGGTGATTGGAGCGACAACCTTTGATGAATACCAAAAATACATCGAAAAAGATGCCGCGCTCGCTCGTCGGTTCCAAAGTGTAGAAGTACCAGAACCGACGGTAGAAGAAGCCCTGGAAATCCTGCGAGGGATGCGAGGGCACTACGAAAAATATCATGCCGTCAAAATCTCAGACGATGCGATTGAGGCCGCTGTAAAGCTCTCATCTCGTTATATTAATGACCGATTTTTACCCGACAAGGCTTTCGATCTTTTGGATGAAGCCTGTGCTTCAAAATCCATAACCTCCAAGAAAGGTGGTAAACAGATCCGAGATCTTCGGAAAAAACTGACCGAAGTGCAGAACAAAAAAGAAGAAGCCGTGCATAATCAGCATTATGAAAAAGCCAATGAGCTGCACCAAAAAGAGATAGCCCTTGAGGCCAAAATTCAAGAATTCAAACTCAAAAGTTTAGACAGTCGAACTATAAAACAGGTTCATTCGAGCGATATCGCCAGAGTGCTGACCATGTCGACCAATATTCCACTCGAAAGTCTTTTGGGATCAGAAATGACCCAGCTCAAAGACCTTGAAAAACATCTAGAAACCAAAATAGTAGGCCAAAGAGAGGCTATCGAAGCTATTTCCCAAGCCGTTCGTCGTTCTCGAATCGGGATTCAAGACCCCAAACGACCCCTTGGAGCCTTCTTATTCCTCGGCCCTACAGGGGTTGGGAAAACGGAGCTCGTGAGACAACTTGCTTCAGAAGTCTATCATGACGAAAAAGCCCTGATCAAGATCGACATGTCAGAATTCTCCTCAGGACACAATAGCTCAAGACTTGTGGGGGCTACCGCTGGGTACGTCGGCCACGAAGAAGGCGGAGAGTTGACGGAAAAAGTTCGTAAAAAGCCCTACAGTATCATCCTTTTTGATGAGATAGAAAAGGCGCACAAAGAAGTGCATAATTTACTGCTTCAAATCCTTGAGGAAGGGGTTCTGACCGATGGAAAAGGGAGAAAAGTTTCCTTTAAAAACGCGATCATCATCATGACTTCTAATGTTGGAGCCGCTAAATTCCAGGGAGAAGCCAATAGTATTGGGTTTGCGGATTCGGAAAAAGATCTCCAAATGCATGAACATGACTTCCAGATCATCAAAGCCGATGTTTCGAAAGAACTCAAAAAAGTATTCTCACCAGAATTTCTCAACCGACTTGATGCCACCATCATGTTCCGCCCCCTTGATCGCAATGCCATCAAAAGTGTGGTCAAGATTCAGATAAAAATCTTTCAAGACAGGCTTCTCGAACGGGGCATTATATTAAAAATCAGTGGATCGCTTATCAATACCCTTGCCAAAGATTCGTATAATCCTGAATTTGGAGCCCGGCAAGTACGAAGAGTCTTGCTCGATAAATTGGAAAATCCACTCGTAGAAGCGATTGTTGGGGGACAAGTCAAAGATGGTCAAACTCTCAAGGTTTCCTACGACTCCAAAAAAGCCCAATGCGTCTTTGAGAAGGCGGCTTAATAGCCTTTCAAAAAAAGTGTTTTCATGCTATAATAAAGGGATTTTCCTTGGAGAAAATGCAATTCCCTTTCATAATGGCTCCCGCATGAACACCGAACTTATCGTTCAAATCACAAGCCTGGTACTCCTGGGCGCCATCCTCATAGGGGGTTTGGTGTGGTTTTTGCGGTCTCGGAGTAATGCCAAGCGGAGCTTGGATTTTGTTTTTTTGCAGGTGCAACTTCCCAAGAAAGACTCGAAAGAGGACATGGAGCGGGAGCGAGACCAAACCAGCGAAATTCGAAAAGTGATTTCGGTGGCGGAGGACTTTTTTGGGGCCTTGTATGGGATTTTTAGTTCAGATATTTCTACGCTTTGGACGGGGCAGGACTTTTTTTCCTGCGAGTACATCGCCATGGAAGGCGAGATTTATTTTTACGTAGGCTGTCCTCGTGATTTGCGAGATTTGGTGGATAAGCAGATTACGAGTTTTTACCCCGATGCGGTCGTGGACGATGTCCAAGCCCCCAAGCTTTTTCACGCCGGAACCAAACAAGCTACCGGCTATCTCACCGCGGACAAAAGCTGTGCGTATCCTTTCAAAACGTATCAAAAATTTGAGAACACGGATGCGATCAACAATCTGCTCAATGCTCTTTCCAACGCTTCGGATGAAAATGGTAACACCGCGGTGGTACAGTTTATGGTCAGACCTCACGCGAGCAATTGGCAGAAAAAAGCGCGGGACAAATCACGAGAACTTTCAGAAGGGAAAAAGAAACGCGCTTGGTGGAATCCTTTGGGATACGTGGGCGGTTTTTTTGAGATGCTGGTTCGAGGGGCTGACGAAAACAGTTCGGGCAACAAAGACGATGGGGCAAAGGAAAATGAGTCTCAAGATCTGACGAAAATGATGGAAGAAAAAGCCGAAAAAGTCGGCTTTGAAACGATCATACGGTGCGCCACATCTTCGCCCAATCAAAAGATAGCGCAGAGCAATCTGACCAACATCATGAATGTTTTCACGCAGTTTGGGACGCCGAGCCTCAACAGCTTTAGTGCCCAAAAGTGGCATTCCCAAAGAGGCCTGATCAAAAACATCTTGTATCGCAATTTTGCCAGATCATGGCATGTCCAAAATAAAATCATACTCAGCACCGAAGAAATCGGTTCGATGTTTCATTTCCCGCATGTGAAGTACAACAATGTCCCCGCGGTGAAATGGCAACGGTTCAAAGTCGTCAAAGCCCCGCACAACATCCCCAAAAAAGGCCTACATCTAGGTAAAAATACCTATCGGGGGGTTGAGACACAGATCTATATGAACCATGAGGATCGGTTCCGTCACTTCTACGTGATTGGGCAAACCGGTACTGGGAAATCGTCGATCTTCCAGCAGATGATCCGTCAGGATTTCCAAAATGGTATGGGTGTTTGTGTGGTGGATCCACATGGAAGTTTGATCGAAGACCTCCTCCCGCATGTACCCAAAGATCGAGTAGATGATGTGATTATCTTTGATCCCTCCGACACGGAGCGTCCACTGGGGATTAACTTACTCGAAGCGGAAAGTGAAGAAGAGATGGATATGGTGGCCCTTGATGCCATGAATATCATGCTCAAAATATTTGATGAAGAGACCTTTGGGCCTCGGATTCAGGATTATTTCCGAAATGGAGTTTTGACGCTGATGTCAGATCCTGAGGGAGGTGCGATCACGGATGTGATGAGGCTTTTTACTGATGACGGATTTCAAAAAGCCAAAGTCAAACATGTCACCAATCCTGTAGTAAAAAGTTTCTGGACCAACCAAATGGCCAAAACGGGGGCACGAGAAAAAGGAGAAATCATCCCCTACTTTGCGGCCAAATTTGGGCAGTTTGTGACCAATGGTCTGATGCGAAATATCATCGGACAAACCAAATCATCCTTTGATTTTTCGGCGGCTATGAACGGGCAAAAGATCCTGCTGATGAACCTTTCCAAAGGGACGACGGGGGATATCAATTCCAAGTTGCTCGGGCTGATCATCACTTCGAAAATCCAGATCGCGGCTATGCGTCGACAAAAAATGAAGAAAGAAGAGCGGAAAGACTTCTTTATGTACATCGATGAATTTCAAAACTACGTGTCAGATTCCATTGAATCGATTCTTTCTGAAGCTAGGAAATATCGTCTGGGCTTGTGTATGGCGCATCAGTATATCTCTCAGATCGATCAGTCTGGAAAAAAGGGTGGGGTTAATCTCAAAGATGCCGTCTTTGGGAATGTGGGAACCATCATGTGCTACAAAATTGGGGCCCAAGATACGGAGATCATGAGTAAGGAATTTGCGCCGACGTTTACCGATCAAGATCTGGTCAATATAGATGCCTTCAAAGCCTGTATCAAACTAGCAGTTGATGGCCAGCCATCCGCCCCTTTTACCCTCGAAGTACCTCGTCCATGGCTCACGCCTGGAAACGTCAAAATGGGAGAGGCCCTCAAGCAAATCTCCAGACTCACCTTTGGAAGGTCCAAGAAGTTTGTGGAGAAAGAGATCTTTGCGAGGTTGGATGTGTAGTGCCCGGGCGGGAGGTTTCACCTCCCCCCGAGTGCCCCCCTCCAACCTGTATTCGCTCACTCGGGGAACGGCCCCTCGCTCACTCATGGTTTATTTATTTTTTGATTTGTTCTAAACCTATTTTTGATACTGTTTTTAAGTGTTTTCGTAAATCTAGGGCCAGCCTTCTGGGATTAAAGCCTACAATTTTGATCGGATTATGAAGAATAATAATTAATTCAAGATTATCATGATCACACTCTGGAGATGATAAAAATGTCATATGTTCTTCGACTGAGTGCATTAGAAATTTATCTCGGAGAATTTTTAAAGGTATTTCAAACCATTCTGTTTGATCAACTATAAACTTCTGATATTCTTCGAGCTTTGGCCCAAGATCATGTTTCTTTAGAGCTTTTTTATGCTTACTAAAAGATGTAAAACTTAGATTATTAATATCAGTGTTTTTTTCTACGAAGATTCGAGAGATTTCCAAAAATCTATTTAAAAGAATACATGTATGAATAATCAAATTTTGGAAATCTAACCTGGTATAAGGGCTAGTCTCCTTATACCTCCTGCTTATTTCTTTTTGTCTTGCTGAAAAAGGCTTATTTCCCGGGTGGTATTTGATTTCTTTCTCAAACCGCTTTCTCACAGAGATTCCCCATAAAACTCTTTCCAGACAGAGACAGAAGGAGTTATAAGAGTGCAAAAATCGATTTGATGCATCAAGCATAAAAAATGGAGCACCCTTTTCAACTTCATTCAGAAAATTACAAAGATCGGGATTATCACAGAAAGAATCTAACTCTTTTTTCACGCTAAGTCTTTCTTTGACAGGCTTATGAAGAAAAAAATCTTGGGGGCTTTCTTGAATGTATTTTCTTATATCATCCATAGTGTTGCATTACAACCCACACTGCCCCCGATGCAGCATCGCATGGTCGAGTAAGACCAAGGCGGTCATAGCTTCTAAAATTGGCACCGCACGCGGAACCAAGATTGGATCATGCCGGCCTTCGATCTTTATCTTTTCAGTCTCACCATCTTTATTGACGGTGGTTTGTTCTTTGGCGATAGAGGAGGTCGGTTTGATCGCGACGCGAAACCAGATATCTTCCCCGGTGGAGATGCCCCCCAGGATGCCGCCGTTGGCGTTTCGTTGTGTTCGGGCAGAAACCCCCTCGATCGCTTCTCGATCGGTCCCCCTTGTCAGGGGGAAGTTTTCCTCTTTCTCTTCCTGTTTTATAAAAGGGTCATTGGCTTCGCTTCCTGGTTTTTCGACTAAAGAGAACCCTTCCCCCATTTCAAAGCCTTTGGTGGCTCCTACTGACATCATAGCTCGCGCTAATTCGGCCTCCAGCTTGCCAAAGACGGGACTTCCCAGACCCACCGGCACATTGACCGCTCGCACTTGTACGACGCCTCCCAGAGAGTCTCCCGAGTCTCGGGCGGCTTCTACTTTTTTTAGCGTTTCATCGAATTTACCTGCGTCTGCCATTCGCAAGGGGTTTTTTTCAATAAAATCCTGGTCAAAACCCTCAAACTTCTCGTGTCCCACTTGGTCAGTAAATCCAAAAACCTCCGTTCCAAACTGTTCTTTGAGAATTTTCTTGGCGATAGCGCCCGCCGCCACCCGTCCGACGGTCTCTCGAGCCGAGCTTCGGCCCCCTCCGCGATAATCCCTGATGCCATACTTTTGCATAAAACCAAAATCCGCGTGAGATGGTCGGAAAACATCTTTAATTTTTGAATAATCTTTGGATCGTTGATCCTGATTATGCACTATTATGGCAATAGGGGTGCCAGTAGTCTTGCCCTCAAAGGTTCCAGATAATATTTCACATTGATCGGCTTCGTCCCTGGGACTGGTTATGGCACTTTGTCCGGGGCGGCGGCGATCGAGTTCTTTTTGTATATCGGACTCACTCAAAACCACGCCAGGTGGGCAATTATCAATGACCACGCCCAAAGCTTTGCCGTGACTCTCCCCAAAGGTGGTGATCCGAAAGAAGTTTCCAAACGTGTTCATGAATTCAATATACAATAATCAATATACAATAATCAATAATTCAATATTCACCCGCCAGTCCATCCTCCTTGACAAGGATCAAGACAAGTCGATGAATATTGAATATTGAAACGTTGAATATTATTTTTTTACCTTGTCACAAGCGCACTCACGCTGAGCTTTTTACCACCAATATTGATTTTTACCGTATCCATATCTTTACCTTGGATACGAGAGATATCGTTGGTAACGATATGATTCACGTATCGGAATTTTTTGTTGTGAGCCACGTAGAGCGGTCGTTTGAGTTTATGGTTGATCACCGAGACAAATTCATCTCCCGCACGAGCTCGTCTTGGGCGATAGTTTGCCACCAATCGCTTCTCTTTTGCGGGTTCTTCACGTTGCACAAGCGCCTTGAGGTTTTCGGCTTGTTGCGCAAGACTGCTTTGTCCACTTCGCACCACAAATCGGCCACTTGGCCTTACTTGATTTTGGTATCGTTTGCCGACTTTATCGAGAGGCAGTCGTCCACTTTGATATCCTTGGAAGGTGATATAGCCATTACGATTGACGTACGCGAGCACTCGCGAAACAATCCCTTGATTCATCTCCATGGCCGCGGCCAAGCTTTCGGCATAGGTCATAAACTCTTTGTTGAGCCTTCGGTAATCCTCTCGAGATTGCCCAGTAATTCGAAGACTCGTTTTCCCACTTCCACTCACTTGCCGGGTTCCAATACGAGAAGCTCCAGAACCATGGGCAGGGCTGGTTCCAAAGTTTGAAGCGCCCCCTTGTGAGCCTTCCCCGCCAGAGTCAGAGCTGGTTCCCGTGACCTCTCCGGCTCCGGTGATTTCGTAGGTATTATTCCCTTTAAATGTGATGACCACATGAGGATTGTTACTCACGATGCTTGTGATTCGAGAAAGACTTGAGACCTCAAAGATAGAAGCACTGATCTTATTAATCGAAATTTGTCCCCCAAGCGCGAGCACATCAATAAATGTTGGATGCCCACTCCCATCTGCCGCCGTGTAGGTTTGAGACGTCTTGATCCGTACCACTTGCGTGGTGTGTTGGGTCAAATTTCCAGCGATAATCTCAAGCCTTGGATTGATCACGACATCATTGGTCGGTGGGATAAAGACATCTTGTTTGGCCAAAAAGTGATTAGGACTCGAGAAAGACAGTGTGTAGTTGGCCGTATCTCGGAGTAAAAGGAAATAATCCCCATTTGGACCGGTGATAGCGCCACAAAGCTCAATCCCCACCAAACAGACTTCTCCCGCTCGAGCCGCGATCTGGGCGGAAGCTCCTGAGATAGGATTCCCGGCGAGATCAGTGATTTTACCGATGATGGCGATGGTGTATTTTTGGGTATAAATGACGGATTTTCCAGAACCATTTCCCGCTTTATCAAAGACCTCCATCGACATCACATAAGGATTATTATCCGCGGTCAAAAGAGAAGCTGCCGGGACAAAACTCGTCGTAGGTAAAACCACAATCGTATTGAGTTCATTGGAAAGTCCGAGGTTGGTGCTGTGGACATAATCAATATCAAAGTGAAGCAGTCCGGCGATATCGGTCACCCCTCCTGGAATAGGATCGGCTTCTCCAGACCAACTGTACTCGGCCTTGGTTCGATGTTTAAACTGCAAGCTCTCTGGACCATCAAGATCCACCACGGAAGTCGGCAAAGTAGGATTGGTATAATCGTGAACCACGTTACTTCCATCAGTCGTCGAGCTCACGGTCAAAAGGTTTCCAGCATTATCGGTCGCGGTGGCATCAAAAGGCACCACCCCTTGCTGTTCTGTTCCATTGGCTGTGTAAGTAGCCACCCAGGTACTTCCCACCGTATTGACAAAAGGAACCACAACTTGCCCCGTAACCCCGAGGAAAAAAGTCGCGTCAGTCATTTTGATCCCGGAAATAGTATCGCTTACCGTGGCCGTGATGATCAGGTCATCACCATTGGTTGAGTAGGTAGTGGGCGCGTCTCCCAAAAAGAAGGTATTGTCACTCGCATGATTGACTGAGGTGATCATAGGATCAGTCATATCGAAGATGATAGAACTGGCGTCGGTTACGCTCGTCACCTGGGTTCCAGGATTGGTGGCATAATCTTCAAAATCAATCGTAAAGGTCAAAGGCACGCCTTCAGTCTCATCCCCGCTGGTCAAAAGGGTAGCGGTCCAGTTGTTCCCTCCGGTATTAGTCACCGTGGCGATTTCACCATCGATAGTGGCTGATACATTTTGGATCCCTTCGCTGGAGGTAAAAGAAACGGTTACCGTATCATTAGTTTTGGCATAAGCCATAGGGCTGATGGCATTATCAGAAGCGATAGAAACGGTCGTAAGGGTCGGCGCAGTTTGATCGGCAATGATCGTCAAAACGGGGGCCATAAAACCGGTAAGCGCATTTCCCGCTTGATCCAGGAACGTTGCCCCGGTCACCACCACAGCGCCTTCGAGAGCCGCGCTAGTAAGGGTATACGTCCGAGTTCGGTTGGTTACGGGCGTGGTACTAGATACAAAATTTGAAGTCGTTTGCGGAGTCGCCCCAATATTGAAACCAATATTATTACCGGTATTGACGGTATCGGCGGGATTAATCGAAAAGGAAAAGAACAACTTTTCCCCATTTTTGATATAAAAGTTTCCATCAGGAGCCAAGGCTTTGCTCGCCGCGCCTGCGTCTTGAGCCGTTACAAGGAGCGAATCAAAGACCGGAGAAGTTTTATCAAAAATCACCGACGAAGCGTCAGTGGTTCCAGCGAGGATGCCCGTGTTACCAGCCGGATCGATGATATTGATCGAAAAAGTCAGAGCGCCTTCGGTTTCCGCGCCCGTAGTCAGCAAAAAGGCCGTGCCGCCAGAAATGGTGGCAGATTGGCCACCAATCGTTCCATTGGTAGAAGGATCAAGTGTTTCGGAAGCCGTGAAGCTTACGGTTACCGTATCGCCTATTTTAGCAAAAGTGCTGTTGGCATTATCCGAAGCGATGGTCACCGGAGTGGCGGTTGGAGCTACGCTATCAAAATTAATACTGGAAGCGTCTGTTGAAGCTACGACTTGCGTGCCAGTATTACCAGCAATATCTTGGAAATCAATCGTGAAAGCTAAAGCACCTTGGGGCTCATTTCCATCTGTCAGGAGGGTCGCGGTCCAGTTGTTTCCGCCGGTGTTGAGCACCGTAGCGACCTCCGTAGCGATGGTCGAAGAAACACTCGTGATAGGCTCATTCGAAGTAAAACTCACCGTGATCGTGTCCCCCGTCTTGGCCTGCGTCGTTGGGTTGAGCGCATTGTCTGAAGCAATCGAAACAGGATTGAGGGTCGGACTGGTTTGATCCAAAGTGATGGTATCAGATTCAGGGCCAGCTACATCGAGCGGATTAGCTTGGTCTCGGAAATTTACATTGACCGTTTTGAGTCCATCACCCGCCGGGAGGGAGATGGCTTTGTTGGTCACAAAAGCTTCCCAAGCTCCAAAAACACCTGATCCTGGATCAATCTGCATCTCGATCACCGCAGGACCCGAAGCCGTCAGGGTGAGATTGATGCTGGTGGTGTTGGTGAGCGTGCCTTCATCGATCGAGACCGAAGTCCCACTGGGCACCAAGGCATGGGCGGTGGGGAAACTGAGTGAAAATACAGAAAAAAGAAGCGCCCAAAGACTGAGCTTCAACGTGCGTGATGAGAAAAAAGTATGCATGTGAGGATTAGAAAAGGTATGAGGGAGATCGATCCTAGAGAGGGTCATAAAAAAAGTAAAGTTCCCGGCTTCATCTAAATTTCATCTAGATGCTCAGGTCATTTTATTTTTTTGTTTGTCAGAAGTTTTTTTAATACTTTTATTTGCAGAAGTCAATTGTTTGTCTCTCTCAAGCAAGAGCCGGAGCCCATAGGACTGGTGAAAATCACAGCAAAAGACTTGCAAATCAGTGTTGTTATGTTAGAATGATACATATTTAAATATTAATATTTACTCAAAATGGTAAGAAAAGCTGATAGACAAAGAGCTTTGAATGATTCAACGAGTAGGAGACAGGGGAATTATTCCATGCCAGACTGGTACGAAGATCTTTACTATGAAGAATCAGATAACGCGAGGCCTTGGGCATGGAACGAAGCCTCGAAACATTTAGGAAAGCTAGACACTCAAGAAGTGATAGCCTTGCTGAGGGATATGGCCGGAGACAGAACATCTTCCTTGACCAACCTGGTATGGTTTCATGTCATGAGAGATCGGCCCGCCACAGAAGTAGCCGAAATTTATGAGGGAAGTATGGAGGGAATTAACTCGGGAAGCTCAAGGCTTAGTCCTATGAAATTTGCGATCAGGGATAATGCTTCCATCGGGAAAGCAAAGGCTTTAGAAATATTCAGAGCGCTTTGGGAGCGTGGACGTGAACCAATAGACGGACAAGATGTGGAGAAAGGGATAAAAGATCCCACCAGACAATGGCCTATGCAATTACTCCAGGTTCCAGAAAACGAGACAAATTTTCAACAGGGATCCTGTTGGACGATTGCAGTAGATCGTGAATTTAAGTCTGCGGTGAATGCTGATGCCGCGGTGAGCCTTGCCAATAAATATATCCCAGAGTACCAAGCGCTTTCCTGGACCAAGACCACAGAGTCAAGCATTCCTCAGGTAGATTTTTCACGGTTCAAGCGGATGATGGATGGGAACCATGAGGAATATCCGGCAGCAAACGCTTTTTCTCAGTACCTAGAATCATTACCGCTGGAGCAACGAACCGCCGTAGTAAATGCAGCCATGG
>DATDAE010000008.1:0-4853 GCA_036525565.1 Candidatus Altimarinota bacterium | reverse complement strand
GGATCATCTACCCCAGAAGCTCCCAAAGAGTTTCCGTTTGAAGTGAAGGGAGTCAAAATCATAAAAGAACAAGATCTAGCCAGAGAATCGGTAGCCGATAGCAGCGATCAGGCGGTGGAAGTTCCGGTGAAGAAAAAAGAGGCCGGGGAGAAAAAAGTGCCCGATTGGCTCAAGGAATAATTATATCAAATCATAGAGAAGAAGGCCCGTCCGCATGGATTGCGAATGGGCCTTTTTCGGAGCGAACGGTTTTCTTGGTTTTTGGGGAATTGAAAAACTCTACTCGAACGTGAATTTTGTCTCAAGTTCGAGCCTTACTTTGAAGGCTTCGAACCACGCGCGGCGATGACTCGCCGACTTGTGAAACAAGTTCATCTGCTCGTAAGCCTCGAGGTACCAAACGTCAAGCTGACGCAAGCACTCGGCGGCTTTCCGGGCTTTTTTGACTTCTTCGGAACTGGCTTTTTCGATGTTCCATTCGGCGTCGCCTTCCAGCTCTGCGCGAATGTCATTAAACGCAATGCGTCCGTCAACCTCTCGGAAGACGGCCTTGCTCAACCGGTATTTCCAGTTTCCCACTTCATCCGGGTGCATCGACTCGACTGCTCGAGTGAGATACTTCTCAATGTTGGTATTGTAGTGTTTCTCGATCTCCCGTTGAACTTTCATCCGCCCGGAGACTTCGAAGGCTAGGCAAATGAGCCCAACCGCGCAGGTGACCATGAAAATTCGGGATAGCAAAACTTGAAACTTAATCTTACCCATGATTTCTTACTTTCTTTTTTCAGATGGTGGGGAGGTCTCCCCGGTGAATAGACTTTTCTTGTTTTCCCCCTTCCAAGGAGGTCGCTTGAGTACAATGCTCCAAAATTGGGAAGCAGTCTTCCAAAAAGGAATACAAACTTCACACAGCACTCAAGCCTCTCCCTGTAAGTTTTCTAAAATGCGCGACTTGTGAAAGAGCCTTCTTTTGTATTTCCTTTTATATAATAGCAGAAAATATAAAAAATGTCAATACATAGGTATTGTTTTAGATTTTCAAGTTATGTTTATGTAGGCTTACTTCTAAATGTTATGGAGCTACTTTGATTAATTCTTCCAACAATTTATTTGAAAATACAAAAAAGCCCCCTCGATACTCTTCAGGAGGGCTTTTTGTTTAGTTTTGCTTATTTTATCTCTACCTTCATCCCATCACTCGTTCCAAATACCTCTGGGAAATACATTTCTTGGGCTTGTGCGGGTTTGAGTTCAAAGCTTCCAGGGAGTCTGGTCTGGATGAGGTATTCGATCTGATGGGTCCCATTGCCGAGGAAATCCATAAAGAATTCGGCTCGATCTTCATGGAACTCATGGTGTTCATAGAGTGGTTGGCACCAACCTCGACAATACCAAGGTTGATCAGGTTTTGGCTGTAGATTGGCATCGACATTATCAAAGGCAAAGTTGAGGATGTCAGATCCAGAAGGGATAAAGTCAACGATTCGAACTTGGCGATGATTGGTATTGGTGATGACTCGAAGTCTGATCCGATACGTTTCTCCAAGTTTTAACTCGGTGAGAGGACTGGCGTATTTGTCATCATCGAGGACGAAGATTTGTTTTTCGACCCAGAAGCCTTTAGAAATGCTTTTTGCTTTTGAGCTTGGGAAGATCTCTTGGAGTTGGACATCCGCATAATAGGATTTTTCATTGGCGGGAAGTAGATCGAGTTTTTGGATACCCCTTTCGTCTTTGGTAAACACTTTTTCGTATTGGTGTTCTGATTGGAGATTTTCAAGCGTGCCTTTGGTGATAGTTTGAGCGGTTTGATCGGCGCTGCTCAAATTAACCACAAATTCG
Organism: Candidatus Altimarinota bacterium; assembly: GCA_036525565.1. Taxonomy (GTDB): domain Bacteria; phylum Patescibacteriota; class Gracilibacteria; order UBA4473; family UBA4473; genus DATDAE01. The sequence goes on along the minus strand of DATDAE010000008.1, from coordinate 3,011 downwards.
GCGCCCTTGTTTTCGGCTTCTTGGCTGGCCAAGGCGCCCATGACTTGGAGCACATAAAGTGAAGAGTTAGTAGAGAGTTTGGTAACTGGTGTTTCGGCTAAATATCGAGCTATTTTGCTCTGGAATGATTTGAGCGTAGGATGATCGGCGATCTCACTATAAATCAGAGCGGTGGTTCGTTCGTCTTGAGAATAGAAACTATGGCCGCCTTCCCAGAAAGCGTATCGGTCTCTAAATTTGAGATCTGATTCGAGTTCTTTCCAAAAAGATTGGTAGGTATCTCCGGCGAGCGGTGAGATGCCAATATCTTGTCTTTTGAGACTATTGTAAGTTTTGATCCACCAGATTTTAGCTTCGAGCGAATCAGTATACTGCGCGGCAAAATCAAGATCAACTTTTTGGTCGTACCTAGTGAGTACATAAAACGCATGCTGACGGGTACCATCGTCCACACACCACCAAGTTTCGTTTTCATCACACTCCCGGGTAGCTTCCGTCATCAAATAGTTGGTGGCATTTTGTATTTTTTCTTCATCAAATTTGAGTCCGTATTTTTCCCAAAGGGGAGCGTATTCTAAAATATGCGTGGTGATCCAGACATTGGGTCTGAGGGATGATTTCCAGAATCCGAATCCGTCAGCCTGGAAGCTCTCCTGGATGTAGTCCAAGTGTTCTTTGAGGTTGAGCGTATCCAGGGGAAGCGGTTCATTACCAAGGTTTCGGTTGAGTGTGTCTTGAAGCAGGAGCGAGGTGACATAGGAGAATCGTTGTTCGGTACAGCCGTAGTTCAGATCCTCGATATGCTCGATGATTGGATCAAGTTTATTGGCCAAAGACGCATAGATATCAATGACCATTTTCGAGAGAAGACTTTCGCCTACATTGGGAATCAAGCTTATTTGAGAAGCGTTAGAATCATCGGTTCGGACTTGTACCGATTCGGCGGCGGTGAGCTTGCTCACCGGCATGGTGAGATTTCGTTTCAAGGTTATAGCGTCTTTGAGTCCGCTTTCGCTTTTGATATTAAACCCAATATCAACCATGAGATCATCCTTGGAGAGTAGCTCAGGCGTGTTTGGGATACGAATATCAAAGAAAACACGAGCTTCTTCTTCGACGGTTATGGTCTGGGTTTTGAGATCGGACTCAAAGAAATCTGGTAAGGTAAGATCTACCGTGACCTTTGCCGATGGGACCTCGGGATTATTCCGACGGATGAGTAGACCGATCTGCATCTGGTCTCCCAGGTGGAAAAAGTTGGGTACGATCTCTGATATCAAAAGCGGCAAGGTGCTTTTAATCTGAGATTCATATTTTCCAAAGGCGTTTTCGGTGGTATGTCCGATAGCCCATACATTCCAAGTGGTGAGATTATCCGGGAGTGTAAAGGTCTGCGTGGATTTTCCATTTTGATCCGTCTTGATCGTGGCGAGGAACGTTGCGGTATCTCTAAAATCTCCACGAGGTTTGTCTCCATCGACTTTACTATCGCCACCACCGCCCCCAAAGCCATTCATCATCTTAGATTCTACCATATCAGCTTCAGCCAGGATCGCGTCCATCTTGTCCTTGGTCATAAATTGATCAAGGGTATGGGTGGTGGTTACCGCCAGTGGCACATTGGCCAGGAAGTATTGCCAGAGATTGAGCGGGGGTCTCGATTTGAGCGCGAGGAGCGTTTGATCTACTACGGCGATGGTGACTTCGGCGGGCACACCTTTGTCTTCTACTTTGTCTTCTACGTTCGTTTGGATTTCAATGGTGACCTCTTCTCCTGGACGATAGAGCGTTTTATCAAAGTCCAGTTTCACTTCTAGTTTTCGGGAAGGATCTTTTACCGGGATTTCAAGCGCACCCCACCTGATATCTATTTGGTCTTCCTTATTTTGTCCTTGCACGAAGAGGGAGACAAAGACATTTGGGGCCATCCAATCCTCTGTCTGGAGGGTTATGATGTTTTTTTCCAAATCAACTTCGAGTTCCTCCAGGATATCACCTCGTTCGAGCGTAGCTCTTGCATACGTTACTTCAAAATCACTGAGCGGGAAAAAGATCTCAACTTTTTCACCGATATTATAATCTTCTTGGTCACTAAAGAGTTGTAAGATTTTGTTGTCTTCGTTTTGTCTGATGGCGGTGGGTTCTTTGCCCGCGATCCAAAAATTGCGCTGCGTTTGAGCCACTCTATTTTTGTCGTCCAAGGTGGTTACCTGGAAGAAATAATCGCCGCCTTCTTGCGGGAGTACCAGATTGATTTCAAAAATACCTTTGGCATTGGTTTTAATATCTTGCTCAGATATCTTTTCATCTTCTTTTTCCCACTCTCCATAGAAATCTCCATCGTGCCCTTTACGATCATTGCGAACCCATTTGGTTTTATAGAGACCGAGTGAAACTTTTTGATTTTCGAGGGCTTTGCCTTCTAGGTCGGTTACGCTTCCAGAGACTTTAGCTTCATCTCCTGGGTAGTAGAAGTATTTACCATAATCCAAAGTAATACGTTTAGAAGACGGTGAGAAGGGGATAGAAATAGTTTGAGAAGATTTTTCATCAGCACTAGCTTCAACCGTGACAGTGAAATTGAGAAGACTCCAATTGATCTCGGTTTCATCTTTTTCGAGTTCGAGTTTTATGGGGAGTTCAAAAGATCCATCGCGCCCCAAAATGCCTTCTCCTGAAACAATAACCTTATCTCGTTGGGGACACCAGAAATCCCAAAAGGTACAAGGTTCTTGTCCGAAGAGTGAAGCGGTATAGACTATTTTTCGTCCTTTTAGGGCTCCGCCAAAGGCGTATTCGGCTTTTGCTTTGGCGGTCACGGTTTCTTTTTCGATTGCGTAATTGCTATCAAATTCGGACTGAATCAAGAATTTTGGTTTTCGGAATTTTTGAATATGGAAACTCGTGTTGAAGTATTGTTGGTCCCCTATGAAAACCTGGACTTGGTATTCGCCCAAAGGACTATCAGCAGGAATTTCAAAAACGTCATCAAAACTTCCATCAAGGGAAGT
>DATDAE010000007.1:0-11021 GCA_036525565.1 Candidatus Altimarinota bacterium | reverse complement strand
AACCGCACCGTTCCAAAATAATTAGGCACGACTTCTCCATCTTGATCTTTGGCTATAACTCTAAAAGTTTGTGTGCTCCCAGCCAAGATTCGGCTTTCGAGACCATCAATCGTAAAGTAGGCAATCTGTTCACTCTCTTTATCGTCAAAAAGTTGCGCTTGCAAAAATCGCCCCAATCCCCCGTCGGCCCCGATCGCAGGCCCCTCGTCTGCAAGATGAAAAACCATTTCCGGCTTACTAAAGAGCGGCTTCCCATCAACCAAAACCGAAAGCACCGCCACCCCTGGATCTTGAGAGATCACGGATCCCTTGGCCACCCCATAAGCATTGGTCTGTGCGGCGTGTTCGACAAAGTCTTCATTACGAGAAGATATGACCTCAAGCGACTGCTTGGGGAGTGGATTCCCAAAGTGATCCATCAACGCCACCTCGAAGAAAATCTTTTCTTCTCCATCCGCAGAAGCCGTTTGTTTTTCCATTTTCACTGTAGAGCGATAGGGTGAGAAATCCCCGGGAATCACTACAAAACTATGCAAAAAGGGTGATTCTGATACAAAATCTCGCTTCACAAAAAGCTTATAAAGACCGGCTTTTTTAAGGTGTAAACTGTGTACTTCATCAAAAATACGGCCCCACTCGTCCGCCAAAGCTCCAAATTCAAGCTTACTCCCATCTGGACGCTGCAGGGTTACCGCCACTTCTTCATGGGTCATAAGCCCTGAAATGGAAAATGGGAGCTCTCCCCCGGCTTGAATTTGCTTATCCCCGGAGACAAATATCCCCGAAGCAGAAGCGGCAAGCACCGGCAGGCAGGCCCATAAGATCGCAAAGCGTATAAAACACCTCATCATACGAGGACTATTATAAGTAACTAATGCAAGAAAAGAAAAGAAAAAGTATATTTGATGAAATTTGCCTAAATGGGAAAAATAGTAAGAATGTGAAACGTCATGCAAAGATCCTTTGGATATCGAAGTAGACCACGCAAGCGCTACAGAAAGAACCGTTTCCCAAAGGGGAAAGGCTTGAGCGTGATTCTGACTATTTTGCTGGTTCTTTTTGCCGGCTGGGTCTTTGTGAAAGGCGTACAGTTTATATTTTCTGGGGAAGCGTCTTCTTCTCAAAGTGCTGAACTCACCATTGTCAAAGGGCGTGTAAAGGCTTTGCTGGCCGATAGTCAGGACTGGGCTCCAACGCTAACGGAACAAAAGTTTTTTGAAGGGGAGTCCGTGCGAACTGAAAACAATACCAAAGCTTCTTTGGTGATTTTGAGTGCTAATACTATTTTCCTAGATGAAAATACCGAGCTTGAACTAGAAAAAATAGAAGTAAAATCTTCAGGCCGAAAACAAGTCGTCCTCAATCTCAAGAAAGGACGGATTTGGACCAAAGTTTCAAATGATGATTTCTCAGAAGACGCTGATTCTAATTTCCAGGTAAATTCGCCTTATATGGTGGTAAACGTGAAAGGAACCGCCTTTAATCTAGAAAGTTCGGCCGTTCAGGATTCTATCCAGCTCCTCAAAGGCTCCGTGGCCATTGAGGTAAAAAACCCAGAAAAAGCCGGTGACAGCATAAAAGTCGATCTTGGAGTGGGGCAAAAACTAGTGGGTAATAGTGATACTTATGGTAAACTCTCTCGAAATGAGGATGTGATCGAAATTATAGATAATGGTTTTATGGAATCGCAATGGAATCTGGATAATTTTGAACAGTTTTTTCCACAAGATGCGGCTGTCATCAAGCGACGGATTGAACTCAACGCGGTCAAAGAAAAGGTTGAAAGCACCGCTATCCCGAGCAACAACGAAAGCACCTTGGAAGCTCCGATCATCCTGACTCCAGCTCATGGGGATCGATTCCCCGCAAGCACCGAAAGTGTGGAGCTCGAAGGATCGGTTTCCGAAAATACTTTTCAAGTCTCGGTCAATGGATATACCCTGAGCAAGTACGTTCCAGGGGCTAAAAAATGGCAGTACTTTGCCTCTACTAAATTTGGAACTATTGTGCCAGGGGAAAACAAATATACCGTCGTAGCCACTGATCGAGATGGCAACATATCTCCACCTGCGGAGATTACTATTTTTTATGAAGGTGCTGGTCAAGTGCCTGTTGGTAATCCAATAGAACCTATTACGACCGAGAATGTGAACGACTTTAGATCCCCTGTTATAACCAGTCCGGCTATATTTCAAGCCAGTCCTAATGAAATCTATCAAACCTCCGCTTCTGTGGTGACTTTTTCGGGCACCGTTGATCCCAAGACTAACGCCGTAGAAGTAAATGGATTTAGACTGACTAAATTCAAACCCGGGCACACAGAGTTTGCCTATATCGCCAATGCCAATTATGGCAATATGAAAGAGGGAGAAAATATTTATACCATTACGGCTCTTGGTCCTGATGGTAAAAAGGCCGAAACCACCATCAGCATTTTTTACTCGCCACTTAGTATTGGGGGGCAGTAATGTTTTTATCTTCAAAATCAATGTTTACCCTAAGCTTGTTTTATGCCGTATGAACTCTTTCGATTCCAAGATATAGATCCCAAAGTTTGGGACGCGTTTGTCTTGGCTCAAGGCAGCGGCTCGATCCACCAAGTTTCCACTTGGAAAAAGTTTCAAGAAAAAATTCCTGGACGAGATAAAGTCTTGGGGTTTGGCTTGATAGAAAAGAATAAAGAAGAAATAATAGAGAATAAAAGTTCTCAAGTTCCTAAGTTCTCAAGTTCTCAAGTTTTGATAACCTGTCTCTGCATCAAGCGAGACGTGGGATTTAAAAATAAATTTTGGTTTTATTCCCCCAGGGGGCCTGTTTTCCGGGAAGAACTCGATCAAGCGGCCCTCGATTTTTTCATTCAAGAAGTGTCCAAAATTCTCAAAAAAGAAGGCGCTATGTTTTGGAGGTTGGACCCATACCTAATACCTAATACTCAATACTTAATACCTGGCAGTTGTCCTGCCACGGCCGAGTACCAACCCACCGATAGCCTCGTACTGGATATAACGGGCACTGAAGACGAAATTTTAGCCCAGATGAAGCGTAAAGGACGCTATAATATCAAGCTAGCTCGGGAAAAAGGGGTAGAAATCCAGATCATTCCAAGTGGGGAGGTTACCCAAGAACCTATAGAAAAGTACTGGCATTTAAGCCAAGAAACCGCCGGAAGAGATGGTTTTTCTACTCATGACAAAGCCTATCACGAAGCGTTTATAAAGGATTTGAGTCCTTATACCGTTTTGGGACTAGCTCTGCATGAAGACCAACCCATCGCTGGGGTTATCAATACTTGTTGTGGAGATAAAGCGATTTATTATCTCGGAGCCTCAAGCGGCAATCCTGATGTGCGTCCACTGATGGCGCCCTACTTGCTCCAATGGGAGATGATTCTCTACTCAAAAAAGCAGGGTTGTGGGAGCTATGATTTCACCGGGATAACGCCCGAGGGGCAGCCCGATCATCCCTACAAAGGCATTACACAGTTCAAAGAAAAATTTGGAGGCGCTCGTGCCACCTATCAAGGCGCTCGAGAAATCATTTTGAATAAAACTTGGTATTGGTTGTATAGAAGCTTAAAATACCTGAGCAAAAAATAAATATGAAAAAGTTAAGTTTGGTGCTGGGAACGCTTCTCTTGGGGTTCTCTCTTGGTGGATGCCAAAAACCACCTCAAGTCATACCCCCTCCCAATGTGCACATTGGGGCTCAATCCTGGGTGGTAGACATCGTTGGTACGCCCGAGGAACGGTCTCGTGGACTGATGGGGCGAGAAAGTCTGGATCCATCCGAAGGTATGGTTTTTGTTTTCGAAGCTCCAGGAAAGCATGGATTCTGGATGAAGAATACGCTCGTGCCGCTGGATATCATCTGGATATCAGAAAATTTTGAAGTCGTAGCCATCCGCCACAACACCCCGCCATGCGAAAAAGAAAAAAGTGAAAAAGACCTCTGCATCATGTACATCCCACAAACTGAAGCGCTGTATGCTTTGGAGATAAAAGCCAAAACGTTTAATGGTTCTGTAGGGGATCCTGTAGAATTTTCATGGATTAAGGATCAATAATAAACGAAACCATATTCACGAAAGAGCTCTGAGCATGAATATTGATTATTAAAGTATTGAATATTGAATACTGCACCTTGAATATTGTATAGTGGCCTTATGGATCCTTTACTCCTCGTTCTCACTTGTGTGATTCTTTTGGCCGCGATCAATGTGGTCTTTTTATGGTTACTCTTTGCTCGTGCGGGTAAATCTCAAAATCTGGATCAGACCGTGACCCAAATCCTCGAAAAAGAACGAACGTTCCGACAGCAAGAACAGGAAGGTTTACGTAAGGAATTCCGGGATAATAGCCAGGCCATGCAAAATCAGTTTTTTAAGTCTTCCCAAGTCATCGGAGAGCTACAAAAAGAACTCGGCAAAATGGGGCACGTCGCTACTCGGATAGAGCACCTCGACAAGCTTTTTCGGGCTCCCAAGGCTAGAGGAAATATGGGAGAAGAAAGCTTGGAGGAAATCCTGCGAACCATCTTTCCTGAGACCATGTGGGAGCGCCAATACAGCTTGGGAGGGGGCATCGTGGATGCGGTGGTAAAAACCAGCAATGGACTCATTCCCGTGGATGCCAAATTCCCGCTTCCCGCTTTTGAGGCTTTTGTGCATGCGCAAGACGAGGATTCTAAGGGTAAAGCCCTCAAGCAGTTTCATCAAGACCTCAAAAAACGGATCAATGAAGTCGAAAAATACATCCAACCCGGGGGTGGTACGACGCATTTTGCCATACTCTTCCTGCCCAATGAATCGGTGTATTACGAAGCCTGTATCAGTGTGGATCATATCCAAGAATACGCCCGCGAAAAACGAGTCCTGATGACGGGACCCAATACGCTGCTCTATATTTTGCAGATGATTTTTAAGGCGTACCAAAGCCAAACGTTTGCCCTCAAAGCACAAGAAGCCCTTTCGCAGCTTTCGAGCGTCTCTCATCAAAGCCAGAAACTAGAACAAAATCTAGAAGTCCTCGAAAAGCATATCACCCATGCCTACCAGAAAATGAGTGAAGTCAAACAAGATAGCAACAAGCTCCAGATGAATATCGAAAAAGTACAGATGCTGGGATCGGGAGATTAGCCGCCTCGGTGGAAAAAAGTGAAACCAAAGATCTCTCCAATATTGGTCTGGAAACGTACAAATTCAATAATCTTACGTCGTCCTCCGGCTTGCCCTTCTGAGCGTATGATGACTTTGTCGGGGGGCATGGGCCCGGTGGGGGTGATGACAACCCGGACTTCGGCATCGGCGTTGTTGGTGATGGTGAAAAAACAAGTCTGCACTTCAGGGTCAGTAAGTCCTCCTAAAAGTCCTCCTCCAGAAGGAATTACCCCTCCATTTAAAAAACTAGAAACCAAGGCTGTCCCTGATATCGAACGGTGAGAAGCTCCGCCTGGAAGCCCTGAAGTGGGTTGTCTTTCAAAAGCATCAAAATTCCCCGTCAAACCGGCTAAACTCTTCCCGGCTCCTTCAAATTCTGTAGCGGCTTCTAGTCGTTGCAAAGCTATAGTTTTCTTTTGGAAAGCTGGTCTGGAGGGATCAATCACATCCTCAAGGCAGGCAATTTCCCAGTGAATCCTGTCGATAGTGGGATCAAAAATACCGCCCCCAACCTCAGAAGCTTGAATTTGGAAATCTTTGACTGGGGAAAGCGTAGGGTTCCTCAGATCGATATCGCTATCGGTTTTGAGACGAAGCTTTCGAGAAGTGTTGACCGGCAGGTCAAACTCAAAAGGGGTCGCAACTTGATTGGGAATATTGAGGATGACATTTTGAGTGTCTGAAATAATGATATTTTTGTCGATGACTAGGTCCACTGGCTCATCTTCAAGGGCCATCAAGGCTTCTTCCATGCCCGATTCTGCCGCAAAATACGCCTGCTCCCCCGCTATAAAATCCTCCAATACTTCTACATCCGTCACCAGCACATTGACCGCAGTAAGCGCTAAACTCAGCATCATAAAACCAATGATGATCGTCATCACGAGAACCGATCCTTGGTTTTTAGATTTGTGTTTTGAGGTCAGCATAGGCAAATAATAAATTAGTCTGAAGCACTATAACGACGAGAGGAAACCGTGGTCTTTACATTGAGTTTGAGTTCTGGAAACTCCACATCTTCCACTGTGAGAAAGATTTCCACTCGGGGTTGTATCTGCATGTCGGCATCCCCAAGATTGGTTGTGGGATCATTTTGAGGTCGGACTTTGAGATAGTTAGGGGCTCCGTCAGTGAGTTGTACTTTCCGTGAAAACAAGGGTCGCCCATCCATGAGTACGTTTAACTCCTTCAGACCTGAGACATTGACTCTGGGGTGTATATCTCGCCCGGGAATCCCTCCAGCTAAGACTGCGAGGTTTTCACCTTTGAATTCTATCTTTTCGCAGGTAGTCGTAAAAAAGATGGGATCGGTTTTACAGTGATTCGTCGTGACTTTGGGGTGTACATCGGCAGGTCCATTTGGGAACGGGCCCGTATCTGCTATCGAATCTATATAATTGATACCATTCCCTCTCAGCGTGTCTGAAAGCCGGGTCATAGCAAAGTGGACTTCCCGCTCTAGATTACGAAAATGATCGGCTCGTTCTCGGGTCTTTACCAGCGTCCAAAAGCTGGCCAAAACAGACGTCATAATGATCCCATAGATCACGATGGAAATGATCAATTCTATGAGCGTGAAGCCTTTATTTTTGGTCATTTTATTGGTTCCAGTTAGTAAGTCGTTGGGACATGGTGACTTCGTCTCTCACGTTTCTATTGCCATACCACCACACCGCACAATTGACTTCGACTCCATTACATTCCTCAGGCGCCGTACCGGTAGCATTATTACATCCTGCGCCTGGAACCCCGGTGTATTGATAGTCAAACCTCACCGCTCGATAGTAGGGGATATCTATCGTATTCCCTGCCGAATCTTGCCCTTTTACGTCATCAAGTAAGAAAGGGGCTTCCGAGGGGGCTCCTGAGACCGGTGCCGCGGTATAATAAGCCATCTGTGTCCGCTGTCCCCCTACCATCTGGGGAATCGTAGCCCCATCCATACACGCTGGCCGCGTGCCTCCAGCGATAGGGTCATTATCAATCACAAAAAAACGACGGCTAAAGGTTGATGGACTGTGTGGCTCAAAGGCACAATTCCACTGCAGATTTTGTTTCCAAGCCGTATCCCTAACCCCTCGCACGAGTTCTTGGCATTCTTGCAAGAGGTAGGTCGCGGTAGTGGTGCGCTGATTGACCACTATGAGCTCATTGACCTGGACGATCAACGCTATAGACGAAAGGAGCATGATGCCCAATATCCCAGTGGCAACCATGACTTCGATCATCGTGAAACCGGCTGTTTTTTTAATCATCGACTTGGGCTTCTATCAGGCCAGAGGCCCAAATACGGAAATAAGAAGAAAGAGGCGATGGGTTGTGAAGTTCTAGATAATAAAAATCAGTATTGCTCACTCCGACCCCGCCTTCGAAAGAGACCGCACCATAAGGTGGCTCAAAGACGATAAAAAGTTCGGCATTGGTGCCATTGGCGCTATCGGTAGTAGCCCAGGCGGTATGAGATTCTGCCGTTCTTATGACCACCCCAGGACTAAATAAAACGTCGGTACAAACTCTGGTCGATGGATCGGATGGATCGCTTTGCACGCACCGTGCAAAGCGATCCTGGCCTCGCTGCAATCGAATCGCAAAGGTTTGCGGTTCTGATCTAGATCCTGAGAACGCTTCTTCAAGCGCATTTCTGAGGCTTACATGAGCCGCGATGAGCTGGGTCCTTTGCTGGTACCTCGAAAAAGAGGGAATGGTGATCCCCAATAAAACACCGATAATCACCAATACGATGAGTAATTCGATAAGCGTAAAACCTTGTGTTTTTATTTTCGTCAGAACCATAGTACGCTTACAATAGCAAAGTCTTAAACAGAAATAAACATGCAAAAACCAGAATTTTGGTACCAGCTGGAATCCTATCTTCAACAATTTGAATGGCTCCAAAATGGCGGGATGGATTATATGCGAGCGATTCTCGCCTTCATCGTCATATTCTTTGGTCTCAAAGTCTTTGAACGTGTCGTCGTGCGAAAGATAAAAAGCCTAAGCCTCCGAACCAAAACCCATATCGATGATCATCTCATCGCCGTTCTTGATGCTATTTCTAGTTTTTTCTACTTTTACGTAAGCTTGTACGGAGCCTCTAAGTTTTTGATGCTTCCGGAGCTGGCGCATCAAGTCCTTGATAGTCTTTTGATTATCGTGGTCTTTGCTGAAATCATAAAAATTGTTTTAAAACTCACCGACCTAGTCTTTGCTCATGCGAATGAAGAAGCCACTACCTCTGGGATCTCTGGGATAAAAATGCTCATAAAAATTGGCCTTTGGGTGACGGGTATCCTGTTGATGTTTTCCAATCTTGGGATCAATGTTTCAGCACTTATGGCCTCTCTCGGGATTGGGGGTATCGCCGTTGCGCTTGCCGCACAAAACATACTCTCAGATCTTTTTGCTAGTTTTACCATCTACTTTGATCGTCCTTTTGAAATTGGTGACTACATTGTACTTGGGACTGACAAAGGAACTGTCCAAAAAATCGGACTTAAAAGCACCCGGATCAAAACCCTGCAAGGCGAAGAGCTCGTGGTTTCAAATCAAGAACTCACTTCTGCCAGAATACAAAACTTCAAGAAAATGGAGGAACGGCGTATCAGTTTTCAACTTGGAATCGAGTATGGGACGCCCAATGCCAAGCTGAAAAAAATCGTCCCAACGGTCAAAAAGATTATTGATGACCTTGAAATCACCCAATTCACACGTGGTCATTTCATAGCGTTCGGAGATTTTTCACTTGATTTTGAATTTGTTTACTTTGTGGATTCCAGCGACTACACAGAATATGCTAATACCCATCAGGAGATTAACTTTGCTATCAAAGAAGCCTTCGAAAAACTAGGCATAGAGATGGCCTTCCCCACACAGACACTCCATGTGGTGAAAGGCTAACGTCGATTCAAAGCCATAATCAATCGTAATACCGAGATAAAGAGATTGAAGAGACTCATATAAAGCGAGATGCCGGCTTCCATGGCTCGATCCTCTGGAAAGCGTTGAATCATTTGGATGTCGTAGGCGATAAAGGCCGAAAAGAGTACCACCCCCACCGCGGCAGAGATGAGTTCGACTAGTTCATTGAAAAAGAAGAACTGCAAGAATCCCACCAATATAAGCCCGATCAAAGCCATCATCAAAAACCCTCCGATCCCCGAGAGATCTCTTTTGGTGGTAAGGGCATAAACCCCGGCTGCCAAAGAAAGGAGCACGGTCACCGCTAAGGCTGTGAATACGAGTTCTGACCCGCCTATCGCTACCGCATAAAACAAAATTGGATAGACCATAAGCCCGGTCAAAAAGGCAAATAAGGCATAAACCAAAAAGTTAAAAGGCTTGGGAAGGTTGGTCCATTTGTGCGCAAAGAAACCCAAAGCCATGGTAAAAACCCCCAGCCCCAGGAAAGCCCCTCGACCAAGATCTGGAGGAAAGACTGATGGACCAAGAAGCGTCCCCACCGCCATCATGGCAAAGGCAAAGGCGACGTATCCCATGACTTTCATGATAAAAGCCGGACGATGTGAATAATTTGGAGCGGTTGGAGCGTATTGCATGGTATAAAGACTTTAAAATTCAAGCGGATTATAGTCTAAAAACAAGAAAAATACAACTTTTGAAGGCGCGGGAATTTCATCTAAATTTCAGGTCAGACGAGCACCGCCTTAATCCTTCTCACGCCTTTCCCAACATTTTCCTGTTTCTTGATCTTGAAGGTACCAAGTTCTCCAGTGCGATCAGCATGAGGACCTCCACAGATCTCGAGCGAATGATCGCCCATCTGGTAGACTTTTACTTTTTCTCCGTACCGATCGGTAAAAATACCGATAGCCCCTTTGGCTTTGGCTTCCTCCACTGGCATTTCCGTATAACCAATTTCGACGTCTGCAGCGATAGCTTCGTTGACGTACTGTTCGATCTTTGCGACCGTCTCATCATCCAATTTATCCTCATGGGTAAAATCAAATCGCAGACGTTCTGCATTAATATGGGCCCCTTTTTGGTGGACATGCTCTCCGACATATTTCTTGAGGGCAGCGTTCATGAGATGGGTCGCGGTGTGTAATTTTTTCTCAGCTTCTAGGTCTTCTCCGGAAAGTCCTCCGGCAAAGCGGCCAGCAGCCCCTTCTCGAGATTTTTGCTGGTGCGCTTCATGGGCTTTCTCAAACCCTTTGATATCCACTTCATACCCATGCTCTCGCGCTATTTCTTCGGTCATTTCTATGGGAAATCCGTACGTTTGGTACAGATCAAAAGCCGTTTCTCCTTCTAAAATCTTACCGCCTGACCCTTGTCCCATACCCCGCTCGATAATCTTCAAAAACTCACGCTCTCCTTTCTCAAGGGTAGACCTAAATTGTTTTTCCTCTGCCTCAAGCGCGCTCAATATTTCGTCTTTTTTCTGTCTTAGCTCTGGATAAGCCTCTCCCATTTCGGCTATCACTATCTTTGCAATAGATTGGCATAAGTTATTATTTATGCCTAATTTTCGACCATGGCGAATAGCCCGACGAAGCAGTCGACGCAAAATATAACCCCGCTCCACATTTGATGGGGCAATACCATCGCCAATCATAATCACGCCTGAACGTATATGATCCGCCACAATTCGCATCGAATTATGCTCGGGTTTTTCGCCCACGGGATCAAGGTGAAGATCTTGATAGTCAGAGTGCCTGCTTATCTCTTGCAATATATTGGCAAAAGCATCGGTTTGATATACTGATTTAAACCCATTGAGGACCGCTACCGTCCGTTCAAGGCCCATCCCTGTATCAATGTTTTGGTTGGGTAAATCGGTCAGTTTTCCGTCTTCTTGTTTGTTGAACTGCATGAAGACATTATTCCAAATCTCCACCCAGCGCTC
>DATDAE010000006.1:0-2069 GCA_036525565.1 Candidatus Altimarinota bacterium | reverse complement strand
CGACAAGTCGGGACGTCGGTTCGAACGGATTCCAATAATTTATTCCGGATGTACAGTGTATATCTCATCGAAAATGAGAAAGGAAAAATTTATATTGGATGCACAGCCGGACTAGAAAAACGGTTAGAAAGTCATAATCGGCCAGCAGGACCTGATTGGACACAAGGAAAAGGCCCTTGGAAACTCATCCATAAAGAGCCCTTTCCCTCCGAGTCAGAAGCCCTCAAAAGAGAATCCCACTTGAAAAGCCTGAAAGCAGGCCAGCGTATAAAAAAGATCTTATCCATTTCCGTTTGAAACGATCAGAGGTAGAACTATTGACGGTTATCCCGACCTGTCGGGACGTCAGTTCAAAATACTTCTCCCTCGTGAAATAATCCCGGGTAGCTCAGTGGTAGAGCAATTGGCTGTTAACCAATTGGCCGTCGGTTCGAACCCGACCCCGGGAGCCACGTCCTCAATCACTTCATTAAACTCGCCCCGCTTAAGCGGGTCTCGTTTTATTTCGTGATTTCGTCCTCTTCCTCAAAAAGCCTTTAGCTTTTTTTCTTTGCGTATGTCTTTTTGAGGCCCCGGGGAAAAATCATCTAATTTCTAAGAAGGAGGAGCACCAACCCAATCATCCGCCCCTTATCCTTTGGATCTGATTCGGCGATCAAGAGTGTCAGAGCGGTTAACGTTTCAGGGGTTATTTGATTCGGGTTAAGGAGTTTTGCTTTTGACAAAAACCATACAAAAGCAAAGGCTCCTGAGCGTTTATTCCCATCATTGAAGGGATGATTTTTTATAATGAAGTAGAGGATATGAGCGGCCTTCTCCTCTATAGATGGATAGGCATCTTGACCGAAGGCTGATTGGAAGATACTTCCAACGATCCCCTTGAGACTTCCTTGCGTTTTGGGTTGTGCAAAAAGATCTGTGGCTTCTTCTTTGGCGATTAAGTTTAGTTTTAACTCCTGTATGGCTGATTCTAGTTCTTCAGCCGTAAACATAATCTCGGACTTACTTGAACCAGTCGTTGGAAGCTTCGATTTATCATAGGCATCAAGGGATAGCCAAGTATTAGCAAAGAGACTCACTAAATCCAACACTTCATCGGCCGATATATTGGTCGAGCGAGGAAGAAGTTTTTTAGTTTCTTCTATGGCTTTGAGGAAGGCTTTATGATTTTGATCTATGCGAGCCTGATTGATGGTATAACCATCTATAATATGTGATCTGAGAGTTTGGGTTGCCCATTTACGGAACTTTATGGCTATGCTTGAGTTTGTTTTATATCCAACACTCAAAATTACATCCAAAGAGTAAAATATTACAGGTTTATCTGAATAAGGAATATGCATTTTTTGCATATTGCTTTCTTTATCCACCTCATTTTCCTTGAATATCTTGATTATATGCCGAGATATTACGGATTGATCTTTTCCGAAAAGTTGAGCGATATCAGACTGGGAAGCCCAAATATTGTCATCTTGAGTATCAGTTCGGAGCTGTATGGCTCCATTTTCAGCTTGGTATACGATTGTGCTCTTTTTATCTTTCATCATTTTTATTCTAACCCCTTTAGAAAGAAACACTATTTTTTGACTTCAAAAAATTCAGATAAATTTAAGTTTCCAAACCTCAAAACTGATTTCCGACATCTAGTTCTAAATAGGACTGGTATGCGGAGCCACGTCCTCAATCACTTCATTAAACTCGCCCCGCTTAAGCGGGTCTCGTTTTATTTCGTGATTTCGTCCTCTTCCTCAAAAAGCCTTTGGCTTTTTTCTTTGCGTATGTCTTTTTGAGGCGTGGCTACAAGACTCCGCTTGACATTCCTCCTCCCCAAAAATCTCAGGCATTTTCTTGGCCATGCTTTTTTGGGGCCCCGGATGAAACCCATTTTTATAGACATCTCACAGGCTCCTTTATTTAAAAATTTGTTTTTTGTCTTTAATTATGTTATAATAATCCTTAAATTTCATTTTATTAATCTTAGTATGATCAAATTTCCCTCTCTTTCGCTTCGTGGTCCGAAGCTCTACGGAGCTCTTTTCTTATCAATCCTTCTCGGATTATTTATGGGG
>DATDAE010000005.1:0-2261 GCA_036525565.1 Candidatus Altimarinota bacterium | reverse complement strand
CCACCCAAAGTGGTCAAAGCGTTGATTCAGAAGATAGAGATCAAAACGCCGAAGTAGAGGCGTTGCTGGGAGGTATCAACAATCAATTAATCCTGGAGCATTTAGGATTGCATCTTGAGAAAGTTACGAGAAACAATGTATCAGCGTTTACCGAGGAGGGTCAAACGGACCTTTATCAGCTCAAATTTAAACTGAGAAATCCGTCAGAGTTACTTGGATTTTTACAGAAACTGGACAGAGATGATGTGGCATCAAATCCAGCCCTTGCCGATCAAATAGCGGCTATTATGACGGATTTTGAAACGTATCTGTTGGAATATGCCCAAGTGGCGGATCCTGATGACGAAGAATTGAATCTTTATGTTCATCTGGGAACGATCATGCCGGAGCTTGATCGAATTGGCATAGCGACACCGCAGACGGCAGAACTTGTCACGGCGGCTGAGCATATTGGTCATCGGACTTTTGGGGAATATCTCAGCGCCCAAAAACAAAATCTACTCCCCTCACAAAGAGGAGAATTTGGCCCGGCGATATGGGTCATAGATATAACACCAGCGTTACTAGCTCAAAAATGGGATGACGCTTTGAATTTTCTGGAAAATTTATCCAAGCGTCCGGAAGGTGGTGACTTTGCTCGAACGCTAAAGACTCATCTTTTGGCCTGTATTGAGCAGGCTCGGGGGATACTCGCAGGCACGGTCGGAGATTACCCCTTTCCCGAAGAATATCGTGCTCGTTTTGAGTCCTTCAGAGAGACCTTGTCTCAGGCGAAACAACGTTTGGAGAGGCTCGAAATAGTCGGATAATACCTTGATACTTGAGGGGTGAATCAGTACAGTAGCCTGTGACATGGAAACCTATATCCCTTATATTGCGCAGTTCTCTATCGTGGTGCTTTTTTGTTTTCAGTGGTTGATCATATTCTGGGTAGTGGCTTCGTGGTTGGTGCTTTTTCAGATTATTTCTCCCTCCGGTTCATTATATCAAAACATCACTAAGGCGGTTCAGCCGGTGATCAAACCTTTTCGGTTTGCTCGGATTGGGATGTTTGATCTTTCGCCGATTATAGCGCTTCTCGTACTCAATTTTTTGATCAGTGCGCTCCAGCCCTATTTGTATCTTTAATCTTCAAGCTTTTGGAGTTGAACTTCTACAAAATCCATCAGTTCACCGATGTATTGTGGTGAAAAATCAAACTTGATCCCAGCTTTTTCATAAAGCTCAGGAATGGTGAGCGTGTAGCCATATTGCATAAAGCTCTTGTAGGCTTCAAGGGCTTTTTGAGGGTCTTGGAGATAGTGTCGCCAGAGGGCTACGGCTCCGAGTTGGGCAAATCCATATTCCACATAATAAAAAGGCACTTCAAAAATATGCAGGATACGCTGCCAGACGATCTTACGCAGGTCTTCATACCCTGTTTGATCGATGAGACGGCTCGAATACTGATCTTCTATTTCCATCCATTTTTGAGCTCTCGTCTCTGGCGTATGATCGGGGTTGAGATAGAGCCAGTGCTGAAAGCTATCGACTTTCGCCACCGCTGGGAGTGAGGCGAGGATGTCCTCTAGTTTTTCGATTTGAGCGCGTTTGAGGTCTTGCGGATCGGGATAAAAGATATCCCAAGCTCCCATAGAGATCAGTTCCAGTCCCATCGAAGCCACTTCAGCCACTTCGGCAGGCGTCGATCGGGCGGGGGTGAAATCAATATGTTGCGCATCGATCAGCGCATGCACCGCATGGCCCGCTTCGTGGATCATTGTTTCGATGTCCTGATGGCGTCCTGAGGCATTCATATAGATAAAAGGTATACCAGACTCATTGAGACTATAATTAAAGCCTCCAGGGGCTTTTCCTTTGCGAGAATCGAGATCGAGATACCCATCCTGCCCCATGACGGCTAAAAGGGCTCCGAAAGAAGGATCAATACGGTTGAGACATTGGATTGATTTTTCGAGAAATTCGTCGCTGGTTTTAAACGGCGAAAGGGCTGGTTGATTTTTGGGATCAACACTGAGGTCATAAGGCCTCAAGGTTTCAAGGCCCATTTCTTTGCG
Source organism: Candidatus Altimarinota bacterium (assembly GCA_036525565.1). Taxonomy (GTDB): domain Bacteria; phylum Patescibacteriota; class Gracilibacteria; order UBA4473; family UBA4473; genus DATDAE01. The sequence goes on along the minus strand of DATDAE010000005.1, from coordinate 204 downwards.
GCGTTTCTCGAGTCGTTTAGTGGTAAGGGGGACGACTTTTTCTCGGATGGATTGGTGAAAAGCTTCACAATCCTGCGGTCCATAATCAAACCGATGGAGGGCCGCAAACTGATAATCTCTAAAATTTTTAAAATCAGCATTGAGCGCCACTTGGTGGCGTAGCGCCACGAGTTTGTCCATCAGGTCATCAAGGGCGGATTGGTC
>DATDAE010000004.1:0-9747 GCA_036525565.1 Candidatus Altimarinota bacterium | reverse complement strand
CATCGAGATAGATCACGCCATCGGTAAACAGATTGAGGAAATCCGCATCATGAGAGATGACCAAAACGGTTTTTTCATACATCATCAAAAATCCGATCAGGTGACCAATCCCTTCACTATCGAGATTATTGGTCGGTTCATCCAGGAGTAAGATATCAGGATCTTGGATCAAGGCGAGGGCGAGGAGGAGCCGGGCTTGTTGACCGCCGGAGAAGTCCCGGATCTTTTTATCATAAGGGGTTTTGAAATTCACCGTTTCCAGCACGTCGGCGATTTTACGATCAATGTCATAGACTTTCTCCGCAAAAGCGCTTTCAAAAAACTCACGCACCGTCAGATCCATATATTTAGGATCCATGACCTGTTTGGAGATAGCGATACTGAGGTCTTTATCAATATGGATTTTCCCGAGATCGGGTTTGAGTTCGCCGGTGATCATTTTGAAAATCGTACTTTTCCCGGCCCCATTTTGTCCCATGAGGGTGATTTTCATACCCTTTCTGATATTAAAACTGGCTTTGTCGAGGATGACTTTTTTACTTTCTGGGTATTGAAATTCCGTATCTTGGAATTTTATGACGGTTTCTTGTTTGCTCATGGTGATTTTTTTAGCCTGCCCAAGGTAGCCAGATTCACGGGAGAGGCAAATAAATGATGAAGGGCTTAGGCTTTTTTGAAATGCTTGAAATATACCATCTCGATATGAGGCAGGTAAAAACCTTTACCCAGAATACCTGAAAGCACCGCTTGGTCTTTGGTCAAAATATCCTCTACCTCTGAGGTTTCCAGGACATGGCCCTGCACCATCAGCAAGTAGAGATCGAGGTGGCGAGAGCAGGCGATTTGGTAGCGTTCGGGGAGGTTGCGTCTAGAGATGATAAAGGCCAGCATGCCCATCCAGGCTTCTTTTTTGAGGGCGATTTGTTGGAGGATGGGGAGGGCATATTTTTCCCCATTACGGAGGATTTCATTGATTTTGGCCAGACGGAGTTTGCGAAATTTACCGATGCGGTTGACGGTTTCTTTTTGGAGATCTTTTTTGAGTGCCCCAAAGACTTTGTCTTTATCGCCCCCTAGACGGAGGGCAAAGAGGGCTTTGTTTTCGGGGGAAAGATCGTAGAGGTTTTTCAAAAAAGCTTCTTGCCGCACTCTCGAAAGCGCCCAAAAAGCTTTGGTCAGAGGCTTGATCCCGGATTTGGTCTTTGGAGTTTCGTCGGTCATGCGTGATTTAATACTAGCTTTTTCTCAATTTTGTCTATAATTATTGTGAAATATTAAAAACCCATGAAAAAACTCATCTTATTCGCGCTCGCGATCTCCCTGACCGCTTGTTCTCATACCGCAGAAACCCCACAAGATCACACGATGGCGGGGATGGATCATGCGCCCTCAGTCTCTGATACTCAAAGACTCAATGAATCACCCCGTCACCACGAATGGGTAGAGGTTCCCAATGGAGACCGGATGGTACATACATGGGTAGTGTATCCAGAAGTCAGGACCAAGGCTCCCGCAGTACTCGTCATCCATGAAAACCGAGGGCTCAATGACTGGGCTCGTGCGCTCGCCGATCAGATCGCCGAAGCCGGGTATATCGCGGTGGCGCCAGATCTGCTTTCAGGATTTAGCGAAGCATACCAAAGGACGAGTGATTTCCCAGATGATGATGCGGCTCGTGATGCCCTTTACCAGCTCGATCCTACGCAAGTCATGGCGGATCTACAGGTAGTCGCGGACTACGCCAAATCTATCGAAGCCAGTAATGGAAAGCTCGCCACCGCGGGTTTTTGTTGGGGAGGGGCGCAGTCTTTTGAGTTTGCCACGCAGAGTGATGCGGCGGATGCGGTGATGGTGTTCTATGGGACCTCACCCGAAGACCCAGAGGCGTATGCCAATATCACCGCCCCGGTTTATGGATTCTACGGGGGGAATGATGAACGGGTTAATGCCACCATCGACCAAGCCAAGGAAGCGATGGAAGAAGAAGGGAAAGACTATGATATCCAGATCTATTATGGAGCGGGCCATGCGTTTATGCGTTTAGGAGAAGCCCCAGACGCGGATCCCAATAATATCTCAGCCAGAAAAGGCGCTTGGGAGCAGATGAGAAGTATTTTGGATGGGTTAGGGGAAGGGAATTAGGGCATTAAAGCGCTTCTACTTCTCCTTCCGCACGCCTTTAAATGGTTTTTTGTCTGATTTCACATCCATAAATTGACCGGTGTCCTTATCTCTTTTGACAAACCGTTCATTCTTGGGATTGAAAACTTGAGACCTTTTCTTGACCGCACCATTGCGATGCCCATCGCCGACCGGAGGATTGGTTGCCATGATGTTTGGTTTATGAAAGAAGGAACACGATCGTCAGTTTTTTTATGCTTTATTCCAGGGCATAAACCCAAGTAATTTAGCCATGCCACACCATCCACTCAGCCCTGCAAAAAGTAATCCCAATCCCACAAAGCCCGCCAGATAGATGGCCGGTGGGAAAACGGTGAGGGACAAAATCACTCCCAAAAGTACCAAGCTTCCCGCCACGATCATGACTTGTCGCATGATAGGGATGGTGACCTTGGTTTTTTTTAGAGGGAGGTGCGCGGCTTCCCATTCGCTTATACCGCCTTTAAAGGTGATAACTTTGTTTACTAAAGGGGTGTTTTCCAAAGACTCTACGGCTTTGGTGCAGCGCGATCCAGAAAGGCAGTGAAAATAAATCGTATCGTAAGATTCTAAGTTTTTGATTTGAGAGGGGAGTGTGTCGAGGGGGATATTTGAAACCCCCTTGATATGTTTTTCTTTATATTCGATGGGCATTCTCACATCCGCAAAGAGTACTTTGGGATTGTCGCCTTCTTTTGAGAGCGCTTCTTGAAACTGAGTCAGGGAAATGTTTTTCATGACCAGAATATAACATAATTCCTCAGGCGTTGTCGAGTGGACCGATAGCCAGAGCCACCAGACTCATCCCAAGGGTCCCATCACGCATCCCCACAGGACCTCCTACCGTCCAGGCTATTGTGAAGAGGTGAAGGGCGAGCAAGATCGCTACCATACGAGTAAAAATCCCCAAGGCGAGCAGGATGGCAAGTACTAATTCGGCCCATCCATGGAGCATGACGAGCATTTCACCGGGGATCGGCAGATAGCCCGTCCAAACCGGAAGATAGCCTACCCAAGCCGCTGAGTCTGTGAGTTGCTGAAAAGCAAACCAAAGAAAAAATAGTGCCAGAGAAAAACGCAAAACGATAAAAGCACGGGAAGCAGCATCCATGAGATTTAGAGTTTAAGTTTCCCGATTTTGAGGAGGATCAAAGCCGTGTTGGCTTTTTTGGAACGTCCATGCTTACGGTTAAAAAGATCAGATCCATCAATTCCACAAATCCGAAGAATATTCTTGACCCCTCCAGGATGGCGTGAGACAAAACTGGTGAGATCGTAGACTCCATCATTGATCACCGACCAGCAGTCTTCCTGAGTGCTGTGAAGCGCTACATCCTCAAGCGTGTAAGGGGTATTGATGGTGAGAGCAGCAGACTGTGCCGTAGTAGGGTCTTGAGCCATCTGGCGGACGGGTCTTTGCGAAAACACGATATAACTCGACCCCAGAAACCATACCAAAAAAGCCACAAGGCCAATATAAAAGCGAAATGGGGATTTTGAAGTTTTTTCCATGAGAAAATCTTAGGACTCAAGATTACCGAAAAATGTATGGAAGCAAATAAAAAAATAGTGCCCTTTTTTGAGGAGGGCACTATTTTGGGAATCAAGACTTATTATTGAGAGGCTTGTCCTCCCCATCCTCCTCGACCTCGACCACCACGTCGTCCACCCCCGAAACCTCGACCGCCTTTGTGGGCTCCTCGAGTTTGAAGTTTTTCGATGACATCGGCGTCATCAGACGTCAGGGTTATTATGACTCCATTGGCGATGTTTTCCGTCGTTCGTTCCACGTTTTCGCCAAACCCATGACCTTTTCCGAAACCACCTTTACCACCACGTCCACCACGTTTGGCTTTCATGGCGGCTTTTTCTTCATCCGTCATGTTATCAAAAGCAGCTTTTCGTTCAGCTCTTTTGGCTTCCATAGCGCTCTTGAAAGATTCAAAAGTACTATGCTGAGAGAACATAGTCTTCATTTCTGTGAACCGATCTTCATCGAATCCGCCGCCCCAAAAGGCATTCGCTTGGCTTCCGAAAACAAAGGGAGCTACCACTAAAGCGGAGAGTGCAATAAATTTTTTCATTGTTTTTTAAAATAAGTAATAAGGAATGAAAAGAAGATTTCGTCTGGCCGCAACTACTAGCTTCTTCACCCATTAATACGTCGGCTCATTTTTTTTCTTTCAAGGAAAATATTAAAGGCCTCTAGAGCCAGTTATAAAGCAGATTAAAGGTCGTCAAAGTCGTCATTACGCCTCCTACGATAAAGAGGAGTACGCGCTTGGAGATAAAGCGCAGTGCGAAAGCGCCTAAAGGGGCGGCTACCATCCCGCCCAAGATCAAGCCTCCGATGATGGTCTGCTGACTTTTGGAAGGGAAACCCGCGAAAAGCGTAATAGAAGTAGTGAGGGCTACAAAAAACTCAGCAGCATTTACGGAGCCGATACTGGTGCGTGGTTCTTGCTCTTTGAGGAGGAGTATCGAGGTCACAATAGGCCCCCAACCTCCTCCACCTATCGCGTCTAAGCTCCCACCTGTGAGCGCTAATCCTTCCAAAAATTGAGTAGGCATTTCGGCGACCTTTTTGAAAGGACCCCATTTTAATAAGGTGAGCAATCCATACATAATCCAACCAAAAGGAGGATATTTTGAGGCCAAATTGTCTTCGGAGGGCATCTTAAAAGCTCGATAGAGGAGTATGATACCAATAATCAAAAGATAGGCCCCAATAGCCGGTTTAAGGATGTGTCTCGGGAGCGCTTGCATGAGGCGTGAGCCTATAAAAGCTCCAATAATGCCTGGGAAAACAAGGGTAAGAAAGAGTTTTTTATTAATATTACCCAGTCGCCAATGGGAAAGCCCTGAAAGCCCTGAAGTGAAAATGCCCGCCGTATGCACACTCGCACTACTGACGACAGGAGGGATTCCTAGACTCAGGAGAACGGTATTGGTGATGATGCCAAATCCCATACCGACACCACCATCTATAATTTGGGCTACAAATCCCAGAAGTACGAAAATCCAAAAAGAAGTTTCCATAGTGAGGATCGAAATATACTCTCATCTAAAAAAGATCGCTATGATTCTCAACTTATTTTGATAATATGGCAATGGAGTCTTGTTTTATAAAAGGTATGGAAAAAAAGAAAGTGAGCCCCGTACAGCATGTCGCTCGTCCCGTGCAAGTACTTGGTAAATTTACCCCGATATGGCTTTCGGTGACGACGTTTTTGGCGGGTGCGATGCTCATTGTCTCAGGGACTTTGCCCGTAGGAAGGGGGCGTATGCATTTTTTGAGGACGATGCTCCCTTTGCCAGCAATTGAAGTTTCTCATTTTTTTGCCAGTTTGGTGGGTGTGTCTTTACTTGTGCTTGCCCGTGCGATTTTGGATCGGGTAAATGTGGCGTATTATGCGACGATAGCACTTTTGATGTTTGGGATTGTGCTTTCGCTCTCGAAGGCTTTTGACTATGAACAGGCTGCGATCTTTAGCTTCATATTGTTGGCTTTTTTGCCGGCCAAAAAACATTTTTATAAAAAGAGCTCCATCTTTAGCCCTGAATTTACCGTGGGGTGGATATTCTCGATCACAATGGCTTTGCTTTTAGCTTTGGGATTAGGACTTTTCCTCTACCAAAATGTCGAATATCATAATGATATTTGGTGGCAGTTTGCTTGGAAAGGAGATGCTTCAAGGTTCCTGAGAGGTTTGGTGGGGGGGGCTATTTTGCTTCTGACGTTTATTGTGGTTCGTTTGTTTAAAATACGACCCGTACCGTTGGATTTGCCTACCAAAGAAGATCTCGAGCGTATCAAACCCATCATGGCCGCGTCCCCTCGGACACTCTCCAATCTCGTGTATCTCGGGGATAAACATCTATTTATCAATGAAACCAGTACGGCTTTTGTCATGTTTGGGATCAATAAACGCAGTGCGATCTCACTGGGGGATCCCATCGGTAAACCCGCAGAGCTCAAAACCGTGGCTTTTGAGTTTCGGGCACATTGTCGTCGTAATGGTTATCGGTGTGCCTTTTATCAGGTCACCACCAAGCAACTCTCGGTGTATCTGGATATGGGTATGAATCTGATAAAATTGGGAGAAGAAGCTCGGATACACTTGCCGACTTTTTCGCTCGAAGGCAAGAAGAAACAAGATTTGAGAAGTGCTAAAAATAAATTAGAAGGGGAGGGGTATCGTTTTGAGTTTGTCGAAAAAGAACGGGTTTCGAGTCTGCTTCCAGAGCTTAAAAAAGTGTCAGAGGCTTGGCTCGAAAACAAGCATGTGAAGGAAAAAAGTTTTTCTTTGGGTCGATTCGAAGAAGCCTACGTGGAGAGGTTTCCCGTAGGGTGTCTTTATGATCCGGAGGGCAAACTCATTGCCTTTACCACGATTTGGTTAGGTGCCGGCAAAAAAGAACTATCGGCCGATATCATGCGATATATTCCAGGCGGGGCGCCCAATGGGATCATGGAATACCTCTTTACCCAAGTCATGCTCTGGGGAAAGACCGAAGGTTACCTGTGGTTTAATTTTGGTATGGTGCCGCTTGCGGGCATGGGAGAAGGGGAGTTTGCCTCGATCTGGGATCGATTTGCGGGGCTGACGTTTCGGTATGGAGATTATTTTTATAACTTCGAAGGGCTTAGGGCCTACAAATCAAAATTTGGCCCCGTGTGGGAACCTCGATATCTCGCGGTTGAAAATGGGATAGCCATCCCTGCGGTGCTCACCGATATTTCGACCCTCGTTTCGGGCGGCGTAAAGGGGCTCTTTTGGAAATAAAGGCGTCAAAGCTTTGCATTGATTTTTATGGGATAATAGTTTAAAGTAGGTGAAATTAAATTTCTATGACTACTTTCCAAGACCTCAAATTGATCGATCCGATCTATAAATCTATCAAACACAAAGGCTACACCACACCCACTCCAATCCAAGCACAAGCGATTCCTGCGATTTTGCAGGGGCGTGATCTTTTGGGTTGTGCCCAAACTGGAACCGGGAAAACGGCCGCCTTTGCCATCCCGACGTTACAAAATCTCTGCGCACAACGAGACAACGGTTCCTGGAATCGCGGCATCAAAGCCCTGATCATAACCCCTACCCGAGAACTCGCGATCCAAATCGATGAGAGTTTTAGGGATTATGGACAAGGGACGAGACTCACGCACACGGTGATTTTTGGAGGGGTCAAACAAGGCAGCCAGGTAAATCGACTCAAATCAGGCGTGGATATTTTGATTGCGACGCCTGGGCGACTTTTGGACTTGATGAATCAGGGGTTTGTAAACCTTGGAGGTCTCAAAATTTTCATTCTTGATGAAGCCGATCGGATGCTCGATATGGGATTTATCCATGACGTGAAAAAGGTCATCGCTAAACTTCCAAGGCAGCGTCAGTCACTTTTCTTTTCTGCGACTATGCCACCGGTGATCACCAAGCTCGCCGATACACTTTTGACCAATCCGGTGAAGGTCGAAGTGACGCCAGTATCCTCTACGGCCGACACGGTCACGCAGCAACTCTATTTGGTGGATAAACAAAACAAGAAGGCGCTCCTCGAGCACGTCTTGGCCGATCATACGATCACGTCAGCGCTCGTCTTTACCCGTACCAAGCATGGAGCCAACAAAGTCGCTAAATTTATGAATGATGCGGGTATCAAAGCCGAAGCCATCCATGGTAATAAATCACAAAGTGCGAGACAAGCGGCTTTGGCGAACTTTAAAAACAAGAAAACACGGATTTTGGTCGCCACCGATATCGCCTCAAGAGGGATTGATATTGATCAGCTCTCGCATGTGATCAATTTTGAAATTCCAAACGAACCCGAGACCTATGTCCATCGTATTGGACGGACGGGGCGTGCGGAGCGTTCGGGGACGGCGATTTCTTTCTGTGATCGAGATGAACAATCGTACGTGAAAGATATCCATAAACTCATCAATAAGCCCATCCCCATCGTACAAGATCATCCGTACCCTGGGAAATTTGCCGCGAGGAAGGTTTAAATTTACCAATCTCCTTGTCCCGCTTTTCGCACGCATTCATCCACGATGATATCAGAGGGATTGAGAGGCTTTTTGAGGACGAGGCCTTGTAGGCTTGTGCATCGACTCAGGGCCACGTAGGTCTGTCCATGGGCAAAGCTGCCCCATCCCAGATCGATCACGACTTTATCAAAGGATTTACCCTGACTCTTGTGGATCGTGATAGCCCAAGCCAGCTTGAGTGGCATCTGGCTAAAAGAACCGATTTGCTCTCGGACAAAAGCCCCATCTTCGAATTTGTATTTAGAAATTTCCCAGGTGTGCGTCGTGACTTCCACGAGTTTTCCTTCATGGGTTCGCACGAGGAGGACCGCTTCATTGGCTTCTTTTTCTTCATTGTAGTGATCAAAAAAACGCTCTACCACACCAAGGGTTCCATTGACCCAGCGGCGGTGGGCGTCGTTGTTGATAAACATGACTTGGGCGCCAATTTTCACCGTGATCATGGTGTCATTGGGATGCATGTTTTTCTTGATTTTGCCAGTTTCTTTAGCCGAAAAAACGATCGGGTCTGATTTGATTTTGGCGAGTTTAGCCATATTGATGGCGGTGGCATTGGCATTGGTCGTCATCAAATAGATAAAAGACTCATCATCCGGCGGCACGAAATCAGGATCAACCCGCTCATTGAGCAGCGCCAGGTCCTGGGGGGTGGCGGAATTATCTCGGACAGCGTTGAGGATCCTGATAAATTTTTCATCACTTTGCCGGTAGATTTCATCGAGTTCCACCGTCTCCATACGAAAAGGCTCGGAAAGAAGGTTTCGCTTTTGAAATACCTGTGCCGAAAAAAAGTAAGGCGAGTCATATGCTCGATAAAATTTGGCTTTGTCGGTATTGGTGATCACCGGAGGGAGTTGAAAAAGGTCGCCAAAAAAGATCATTTGCACCCCTCCAAAAGGTTCTTCACTATCTCTCGCACGACGCAAAAAGATGTCGATTGCATCGAGTAGATCCGCCCTGACCATCGAAATCTCATCGATTAAAATAGTTTTGAGACTTTTATAAAGAGCCTTTTTCTTGTCAATGATGCGCATGTTGGTGGCTTCATCAATTTCAGCGCCGGGTTTGAGTTTAAAAAAGCTATGAATAGTTTCTCCTCGTACATTGATGGCGGCCACGCCTGTGGGAGCGAGGACAATCATTTTTTTATCCGCACGCATACGCATATGTTCTAGGAGTGTTGATTTACCAGTACCGGCTTTGCCCGTGATAAAGATATTTTTATCCGGGTTCTCGATCAGATCGATCGCGTATTGTGCGGCAGGGGCAAACTTAAAATTCATCTGGAAAACTGTAGCGAAAAGAAAGGGGTACGTCGAAACTTATAGGAAATATTGCAAGATTTTATCTTTTGAGTATAAATACACCATAATTTTTAAGTTTTCATCTTATGAAAAATATTCAATGGTTCGCGTTAGTCATGTTTGCGTTGCTTTTTAGTCTTAATACAACCCAAGCTCAAGAGGTGGAAGTCATGGTCGAAGGACAGGCTGAGCCAATGCTTCTAAAAGTCGAAACGACAGAAGGCGTTG
>DATDAE010000003.1:0-5807 GCA_036525565.1 Candidatus Altimarinota bacterium | reverse complement strand
AAAAAACGAGGTCAATATTGGCTGGTGGAAAATTTGGAAAAACCATCGGGAATTTTCGATGAAGCTTTTGAAAAGTTGATCCCGCAGATCAAAGCCTGGTGTGAAGCGTCTGGACTGGAAGTTTATAACCAAAAAACTCATGAAGGATTCTGGCGTAATCTCTTGGTGCGTAAGAGTTTTGCGGAAGACAAGCTTTTGATTTGTATGGTGGTGAGTCAATCCACAAGTGACAACATACAATATACAATACTTCAACATGAATTTTTAAAATTACTTCAAGAGGCTCTGGGGGATCGGGTTAAGGGGGTCTTTTGGCAGACTTCAAAATCAGTTTCCGACAGTGTGCGAAATCATGAAACGCGTAAATTACTCTTTGGGGAGATGATTTTGGTCGAAAAAATAAACAATCTTGAATTTGAAATTTCACTGGAAAGTTTTTTTCAAACCAACCCGCAGTCTGCTGAAAAATTATACGATAAAGTAGTGGAATACATAGAGTCCGGTCTCAAATCTCGGGGAGATGATTTGAGACCGGACTCTGCTCCACTAGTATTAGATCTTTTCTGTGGTACGGGTACGATCGGTCAAATCATAAAACATCAGATGCCCAATACGAGAGTGATTGGGGTTGAGATACTCGAAGAAGCTATCAAAGATGCCAAGGCGAACGCGAAGCGTAATGATTTGAACGATCTCAAATTCTTTTCGGGGGATGTGGGGAAGTTTCTCAAAGCGCATCCTGAATATGAAGGTAAAATTGATACCGTGGTCCTCGATCCCCCCAGAGCTGGGATAGCTCCTAAAACTTTGAGAAAGGTGCTGGATCTAGGGGCCCAAACTATGATCTATATTTCGTGTAATCCTTCCACCATGGCTCGAGATACCGTCACGCTCAAAGAAGCGGGTTATAAACTTGAAAAATTATCGATGGTAGATCAATTCCCACATACTGCTCACGTGGAGTGTGTGGGGAGATTTATATTGTCCTGCTGAATTTATTTCAGCATCTTGAATATATTTCAAATATTTAAATCTTGATACAAGACCCTGAAACAAGTTCAGGGTGACAATCATTTGATGTTTGTTATCTGAACACTAGAATTGTTGTAGCATGTTTGAAAAACTCTCTGATTGGCTCCAATTGTGTCGTCCTTTTCGCAAGGCTTCGTATGCCAAAAGTACTTGGCAGATTATTAATTCTTTTGGGGGTTTCTTTCTTTCTTGGGTGGCGGCTTATTTCGCGCTCAAGATTTCTTTCTTTTTAGCGTTACCTTTTATCGTACTCATTGCTGGATTTGCGATCCGGATTTTCATCATTCAACACGACTGTGGGCATGGGTCCTTTTTCCCAAATCGTAAGGCCAATGATCGATTAGGCTTTTGGTGTGGACTTTTGACTTTAGCGCCTTATAAACATTGGAAATGGACTCATGCGACGCATCATGCACATGCGGGGGATTTGGATTTTCGAGGGATTGGAGATGTCGAAACGCTCACTGTCCATGAATATCTGGGACTTTCTCGGATACGTCGTTTTGGATATCGTTTTATGCGTAATCCTATCATGCTCTTTTTGGTAGTACCTCCGATTCTTTTTCTGGTTGGACAAAGAGTGCCTCACAAAAAATGTTGGAAACAAAAAGATATGCTTTGGAGTGTTTGGGATACTAATTTAGCGCTTTTGACGCTTTGGTGTTGGGTGGCTTATTTGATTGGGTGGCAAGCTTTTTTTATCATCCAGCTGACATCGGTTTACGTCAATACGGTGGTGGGGGTTTGGCTTTTTTATGTGCAACATCAATTTGAAGACGCCTATTGGCAAGAAAATGCGGCTTGGGATCCGGCGAAAGCCGCGATGGAAGGGAGCTCTTTTTTTCGACTACCCAAAGTCTTGCAGTGGTTTACGGGTAACATAGGATTTCATCATGTGCATCATCTCGATCCGATGATCCCCAACTATGAACTCGAAAAGTGCCATAAAAGTCACCCGGCTTTTACCCAGGTGACAACCCTCACGTTGGCGAATTGTTGGGCTACGATGAAGCTTCGTTTTTGGGATGAGAAACTCAAAAGAATGTTGTCAGTGAAAGAAATGAAATCGGTTTATTATGCCCGAAACAAAATCCTAAAGATTATCTACCAAGTGATGTCTAAAGTATAATCTTTACATCCACGCAAACCGCTCGATCTGCTGTCACAAGGAGAGGATTGATATCGATAGCCGCAATCTCTGGAAAATCTAAACTCAGTTGTTGGATTTTTGCCATGGTTCGGATCAGAGGCTTTATGGCTTTCGCTTTCTCACCTCGTACGCCTCGCAGGATTTGTGCGATGTGGGTTTGATCGATCAACTTATCAAAGGATTTAATCGGCATGAGACTTATGGCGGTGTCTTTTATGACTTCGGTGTAAATACCACCACTCCCAAAAAGCATGATTTTCCCAAAATTAGGATCATCATGGACGCCAAGGATAATTTCATGAGCTCCTTCGATCTGCTCCTGGATCTGGATAGAAGCTTCAGCTATTTTTCCGATCTTGATAGATTGATGAAGGGTCTTCCAGGCTTCTTTGAATTTAGTTTCATTATCAATATTGAGGACAATCCCTTTGAGTTCGGTCTTATGCAACGCGTGAGGGGAGCTAATCTTACACACAATTTTTCCCGGGAAGAGTTTTTTAGCAAAGGTTTGAGCCTGTGCTTCGTCTATGAAATTGCCCGAAGCCGGGTAGTCAATCTTGTAAGCCTTTAAAATCTCAGTGACTTGGTCTTGAGAAAGAGACGGGAGTTTTTTGGCTTTAGCGTCTTTGATAAAGGCTTTTATCTTCTGTTTAGTGCTAAGGGCTAAGGGGTATGGAGTAAGGGGTATGGGCTTTTTCCCATGTTCCATATCCCTGGTCCCTGACTCCTGGTGTTTGGCCAAAAGTCCCATCACGCGTAAAGCATCATTGGGAAATCTGAAATTTGGTATGTCATGACTTTGTAGATACTTGATACCAGCTTCGACTTTCGCACCACCGATGAAACTGGCCACTATATTTTTTTTCGTGAGCTTGTTTAATCTGGTAATGACTTCGGCGGTTTTTACGACTTCCGTGGTTCTTTGGGGGGTGAGTAATATCAAAATCTGGTCTATGTTTTTGTCCTTTATGACCGATGCTAACGCCGCTTCATATCGATCGGCTTTCGCATCTCCGATGATATCAATAGGGTTATGAATACTGGCTTCAGCGGGTAACTGTAATGACAAGGTCTTCTCCAGATCGGGGGAGAGCGGGGGGAGTGCAAGACCGTTGTCCTCGCAGTGATCGGTGCTCATGACACCGACTCCACCGGCATTGGTTATCATGGCTACGTTTTTCCCAAAATTTTTGTGTGGATTTTTGACCAAGGTGTAGATTATCCCAAAAAGTTCTTCCATAGTTTCGACCTGTATAGCCCCACTACTTGCATAGGCCGTTTGCATGACTTTAAAATTGGGAGCGAGGCTCCCGGTGTGCGAAGAGCTGGCTTGTGAAGCTTTTATGGATTTTCCGGGTTCGAGTATGATGACGGGCTTATGAGGGCTTACTTTTTTGATAAGCTTTAGAAATCGTTCGCCGTCTTTGAGTGATTCGAGATAAAAAGCAAAGAGCGAGACATTTTTATCATTTTGGAGCGACTCTAGTATTTCATTTTCAGAAAGCCCGGCTTTGTTTCCCAGCGATAGGAAATGCGAAAATCCAACGTTTTGACTGTTGGCCCAGTCGAGCATAGCCGTACAAAAGGCACCCGATTGTGATACGAAACAAACACCACCTTTTTGGGGGTATCCGTCTGAAAAACTGGCATTGCAATTGGCGTAGGGGAATATGGCTCCCAAACAATTGGGGCCGAGAAAATTGATATTATTTTTTGAGCAAAGATGGGCGATGCGATCTTCGAGTTCAATGTTTCCCACTTCCTTGAATCCCGCGGAAATCACGATGATATTTTTGGTTTTATTTTCTATCGCATCCAATATGACACTTTCTACGAATTTCCCAGGGATTACCACGATGGCCAAATCGATCTCGCAAGGGATATTTTTTAGATTACTATGAAAAGGGACTTTTCGGATAGTTTTTCCTTCGTACTTGGGATTGATTCCAAATATTTTTCCTTTGAATTTTGATTCAAGGATATTAGTCAGGATGATCGATCCGAGTTTATCAGCTTCTTTTGAGGCACCGATCACGGCTACTGATTTTGGATGGAAGAATCCGGCAAGAGCGTCTTTGTTTTTGGTCATTCTGGTTATTATAGCATATGTTTCTTGTTTTTTCGAGCAAAATCTGTTACAATGGTTGGATTTATCTCCAAAAAAACATGAGAGGCATAAAAAAATCAGTCGCGTACATACTCTGTTTCTTCTTCACTTTCCAAGCGAGTGTAACCTCGGTAGGATCGGCACAAGAGGCTTCAGGACTCCCCGGGCAAGTCCAAAATGTCATCGCTGAAGAGCAGGATGGCTCGGTCTTTATAACCTGGAACGAATCAGTTGACGCTGATGGTGAGATTGTGGGCTACAAAGTCTATTATGCAAATGAATCGGTGGACCGGGAAGGTGATATTTATGATCAATCAGTTTATACCCCGGCCAGTGAACCTTTTTATATCTTCGGAGATCTTACGCCTGAGAAAGATTATTATTTTGGAGTAACGGCCATCGATAATGATGGTAACGAATCCGATAGCTATTCTCAGGAAGTCAAAGTTTCGTTTGTGGGTAACGCTGATATGCTTGAAGCCGCTAGCTTTTCTTTGGTCAAAGCCGAACACGTCAATCCAAAACAAGTCGTGGTAGAGATGTCGGACAACGTGGTAGTACAGAGCTATTATAATGCGTTTGTCGTCGAAAATGTGAATACAGGGGACGAAATGTTTGTAGGATCGATCAGCACCAAAGGAAAGAATGTCTATCTGACCGTGCATGATGATCGTTTTTTACCGGGACAATCTTTCCGAGTGACCGCAAGTTCGTCGGTGGTCAACCAGCAAGGGACGCCGGTGAGCTCTGGTATCACTGATTCGGCGGAATTTACCGCGATTGATTTCACCAATGAACCAGTAGCGGTAGAAGAATTACCAGATTCGGAACCTATTTTTGAACCAACGGTGGAGGATCCTGTCGATTATTCAGATTTATATGATCAAGATGTTGTAACGGAGGCTATTACCCCAGTTGAAGTTTATGATCCTATTGTTGGTCCAGAAATCGAAGATTATGATCCCATCGAAATTGCAGAAGATATGATCGAGTCTACCGATACGGTGGCTCCAGGGGATGCGAGTAATCTTGCTTTTGATATTTCTCTCCTGCCTTCAGAAAAAATTGTATTACTCTTTTGGGAACGAAATACAACGGATGAAGATGTGAGTAAACAAAAACTTTATGTTCAAAAAGAAGGGAGTTTCTCTCGAGAAATAAAAGAATTGCCACTCGAAGCCACGTCATTTCGTCTTCCGGTAGAAGAAGATGAAAGTTATATCGTGGGAGTCGTGACGGTAGATGACAGCGGTAATGAATCAAGTGGTGTGAGTGTGAGTTTTGGAACTTTTCTCAATAGAGTAGGGGCTGCGACTGACGGTATTGCTTACTTCTTGCTCATTTGCGCTGGAGCTTATGTGGTTTGGCGACGAAGACGAGCTTAAATTAAACTTTTGAACTTAAGAACTTAAGAACTTGGGAATTAATTCCTGAGTTTTTAAGTTTAAACGTGTTTAAATTAGAGGATAAACAAAGTGACAGTTCTTAAGTTTTGTATACATTGATGACAATGCAAGA
>DATDAE010000002.1:0-7349 GCA_036525565.1 Candidatus Altimarinota bacterium | reverse complement strand
GACTGACGACGGTGAGGACTTTTTTCGCAAGATCGGCATCAATCCCCATCTTCTCATTTATAAATCCCGCTGGATCGAGTTCATCAAGGGGAAAAAGCACATACTCAATTTCTTCAGCCAGTGCTTCGAAAGTCTTGGCTTTTTCTCGAGCCACGTTGAGAGCTTTGCCCAGCATAGTCTGTGTCAAGGTCGCTGATATCTGATATTTGTTATTTGATGTTTGTTTATCCCATTCCAAAAATCGTTCGACCAGTTCTCCAATCTCGATCTTCCGCATCCAAGCGTTATTGAACCACTTCATTTTCTCAAAATCGTACTTGGCACCACCCTTATGAATCCCTTCCAAGCTAAATCTTTGACAAAGCTCTGAAAGTGAAAAAATCTCTTCTTCGGTTTTTGGATGCCACCCCAAAAAAACGAGACCATTGACCACCGCTTGTGGCAAAAACCCCTGCTCTTGGAAATCTTTAATCAACACGCAAACCCCCGGTTCGACTTTCCGCTTCGAAAGTTTCGCGCCTTGCGTATCGAGCACCAACGGGATATGAGTATAAGACGGCGGCGTTTGTTCCAAGGCTTCCCAGAGGAGGAGCTGTTTGGGCGTATTAGAAATATGGTCTTCACCTTTGATGACATGCGTGATGCCTTCTCGCCAGTCGTCGAGCACATTGGCCAGTAGATAGAGGACTGACTCGTCGGCTCTGGCGATGGCAAAATCCCCCAAGGTCTCCGTATTTACTTCCAGCGTTCCTCGGATCTCATCCTTGTAGCTTACCACCTGGTTTCGAGGGACTTTGAGCCGCCAGACAAAACTTTCCCCTGAGTCTATGATCGATTGCAAAGCCTCTCTAGACTGGTCTCGGTAGGAAGACCAAAAGACGAAATTGGTTTTCTTTTGTTCGGCTTCGATTTTTTGAGCCTCGATAGTATCTTGGCTGGTGGGACAAGGAAAAATTTTTCCAGAATCCCACAAAAGGTGCAGTTGTTCTTTATGATAAGCGGCGCTTTGAGTCTGTCTGACGACCATTTTGGATTCTTTTTCAAAATCCATCCCCAGCCACTTGAGCCCTTCTAGGATCTCTATTTCATACTCAGTTTTCGATCGTTCGAGGTCAGTGTCTTCCCATCGGAACACGATTTCGCCTCCCTTATTTTTAGCAAAAAGATAGTTAAAAAGCGCCGTTCGGGCGGTTCCTAAATGCAGGTGCCCCGTAGGGGAGGGGGGCATTCGGACGATGATGGGTTTATTAGACATAGTTAAAACTTGAGGACTTGAGGACTTGCGAGCTTGAGAATTCTTGAGTTCCCCAGTGCAAGCGTATCGAAACCGCAATGAGAATCAAGCGCCAGTTCTCATCGTTCGTCACTACTCACATCTGGGCGTACTACAAAACCGATAAATATCGTGAGCCGGTCGAGTGTTCCCGTAGACTCTTGAGGTACTGCTGGTTTGGAGATTGATACGAGGTACTTGGTTAAGGCTATACCCTTGCTCTTGGGCGTCTCGAAATTGAAGATCCATTTTGATAATGGCATGAGGTTGGATCCGTTTGTCAGGAAGCTCATAGGCGAGATAAGGATCTCGATCAGGAGAAACCATGAATCTCAGGTCCAGGACTTGGATAAAATCGGGCGTAATCGAAATCGAATCATGCGCTGTTCGGCAAAAACTTTCACTCGCGAAGTCGCCTTTTATGATTTTGAGATTTCCGAACCCATCATCAATTTTACAAAGCCCATCATTGATATCTATCGCCGGCTCGCTACTCCAGAGATCTACCACGCCGTCATTGTCAGTATCGGCTCCAAGTTCTCGTTGTAGCTCCACGAGGCCACCTACCGAATCAAAAGTGATCGTGGTGCGTTGTGTACGAGTATTATTGATCAGATAGAGTTGCGTCAAAAGTCCATCACCATCCAGATCATGAATCGCTTGAGTACAAGAACTTTCATTGCCACTCCCATCCACCCCTCCACGAAACGTATCCAGGATCCCCACACCCCCACTTTCACCCAGATCTTGAGCATCAATATAAAAACCATCCGGATAAAGGAGCTTTTCATCAGGAATGCCAAAAAAGTTTTCATGACCTTGTAGAAAATTGAGGCACCCCACCCCTTCGGTGTCTCCCACAAAATCCTTCCAATATCGATCATAATCAATGGTTTGATTACGAGCAAAAACCGAGATCCGATCCATCAAGATGCGGCCCTCACTATAAAAACGCTGAGCGCGTTCGACTTTTGATTGTTGCAAGGAGAGATGATTCACCACCCCCAGCGCCAAAGTAAAAACCACCCCCGCGATAGTGGCGGCAAACATGAGTTCGAGAAGGGTGAATCCTTTATTTTTTGTCATATTTTTTAGTATTCGTTTCGACCTAGATAGTCAAAGAGTTGCGTCTCGAGGAGGACTTGTTCCATGTTGTTATCGCCTGATTCCCAGCCCACTCGTGCGGTGACGGTGATCTGGGCGGCATTACAAGTGTCATCATCCCCATCACAAAAACCAGGGAGGTTTCCCAAGGTGCCATTGTCCACGAGCGCCTCATAAGGGTTATGCACTTGGATTTGGATTTGCCGATAAAAAGGCGTCCTGGTGTTATCGTCCCCGCCGCTATCTTGAGGGTTGAGCGTGAAAAGCCCTTCGTCTAAGTCGGAAGCTTTATAGAGTTGGAAAGGGGCATAGTTAGACGTATTCGCGGCAAAATCTGTAGCGGTAAAAAGCAGCGGAGTTTGGATCGAAGACAGTACCGCCGTATATTTTTGTGTATCAAGGTCATAATCAAATTCATAATAAGCATCAGCATTATTAATCCCTTCGAGCCAATGATGTCTTTTGTCGCCGGAAAACTCGAGCCAATTACTATCCCTTATTTGGCGGATCCCTTCGAGACCTTCTTGCGCGAGATAGAGGGCGACTACACGATTTTTGACACTGGTTTGGAGGTTGAGGGTTTGCTGAAACAGGACGAGTACGCTCGTCAAAACCACCGCCAGGATCGCAAACGCAACCATGACTTCGATAATCGTTTCGCCTTGGTTTTTATGGGTCATGGGCAGGTGGTTCCGTTTTGATTAAAGGTTGGGAAGGCTTGTACCGCGTTGAGGCAAATCGTACGATCACCTCTGCCATTAGAAAGAATGATACGAAGATCCTCCTCAAAAGTATCCAAACCTTCAAAGAAGATTTCGCTACTCAGGCTTTGGGTGAGAAAATTTATATCAGCGCTCGTTTGGGGATTGTCACCGGTGCGAGGCTGTAAAGTTTGGGTGATGTCTGATTTGAGGGTGTGTGTTTTTACCATTTCCAAAGTTCCATCACTATCTTCGCACGTCAGATGGTACTCACCAGTGGTGGTATTAAGATTGATCCCCCAAAAATGGGCGGCTTTTTGTGACGTAGGACAAACCCTCTTGGCGAGACTATAATTGCGCGCCTCCAAAATCAGATCTGAGACATCCGTGGCTTGCTCATTGAGGCGATAGGTTCCCAGCATGCCGTTAAAAGAAGGCCCGGCCGCTACCGCAACCCCACCCAAGATAGCCATCACAATGATGAGTTCGGT
This sequence comes from Candidatus Altimarinota bacterium, assembly GCA_036525565.1. Taxonomy (GTDB): domain Bacteria; phylum Patescibacteriota; class Gracilibacteria; order UBA4473; family UBA4473; genus DATDAE01. The sequence continues at coordinate 3,780 of DATDAE010000002.1, read as the reverse complement.
GAGCGTAAAGCCTGGGTGAAAAAGATTTTTTTTCTCTTTTTTAGGGGTGAGCATTTATGATGATTTTTGTTTTACAAGAATTGTAGTTTAAGTCGGTACTTTAGAAAAGCCCGGACTTTGTTTTTACCCTTCAAAAACTTGTAAAATCCGGGATATTCACTAAAACCCTCTAGATGAGTAAGATTCGAAATTTTTGTATTATCGCCCATATCGATCATGGTAAATCCACCCTGGCCGATCGATTTTTAGAATTGACGGGAACCATCCAGGCACGGAATATGAAAAAACAAATGCTGGATCGTATGGATCTGGAGCAAGAAAGAGGCATCACGATCAAGCTGCAACCGGTACGGATGGAATGGAAAGGTCACCAACTCAACCTGATTGATACGCCCGGCCATGTGGATTTTTCCTATGAAGTTTCGAGGTCCTTGGCGGCCTGTGAAGGGGCGATTTTAGTCGTGGATGCGACGCAAGGGATCGAGGCACAGACTCTAGCAAATGTGTATTTAGCCCTTGATCATGGGCTTGAGATCATTCCCGTGCTCAACAAGATAGATCTTCCTGCCGCGGATGTGCCTACCAGGAGTGCTGAAATTGAAAAAGTATTGGGCTACAAAGCTTCCGAAATTTTGTCAGTGTCGGCTAAGGCCGGGACCAATGTGGATTTGTTACTGGATGCCATCATCGAAGGCATTCCAGCACCGGAAGACAATCAGATTTTTGAAAAATACAAAGAAGTCTTTGCGGTGGATGGAGAGATGAAGGCGCTGATTTTTGATTCGACATTTGATACCTACAGGGGCGTGGTTTCGAGCGTGCGAGTGTTCCAAGGGCAGATAAACAAAGGCGACAAACTTCGTCTCATGAAAACCGAGCGTACGATTGACGCTTTGGAAGTAGGATTTCTCAATCCAGAGTATAGTCCTACCAAATCTTTGAACACCGGAGAGGTGGGTTATATTGTAACTGGGCTCAAAAATGTAGTGGATGCGAGGGTGGGGGATACCATTTATAAGGGACATGGGGGAAGTATTAAGGGGCAAGGAGATAATTCACCCCGTACCCCAAACACCAAAGCCCTGCCAGGGTACACGGAAGTCACGCCTTTTGTCTATGCGGGGATATTCCCGATGGATGCGGATGACTTTCCGACACTGCGAAAAGCCCTTGAAAAATTGTCCCTCAACGATGCATCCCTTCAGTACGAACCCGAAAATTCATCCGCCCTTGGGCATGGTTTTCGAGCGGGATTTTTAGGCCTTTTGCATCTGGATATTGTCCAAGAACGACTAGAGCGGGAATTTGATCTGGATATTTTGGTGACGGCGCCTTCAGTTTCTTATGAGATTACACTTCCCAATAAAACCATTGAGCATATCGCCAATCCGGCAGACCTGAAAGAATCTGGATTTTATGAGGAGATCAGAGAGCCTTGGATGAAGATCAATGTGCTTTGCAAAAAAGAATATGTGGGCGCCATCATGCAGCTTTGTAGTGAGCGTCGGGGGCTAAGTCAAAACCTCCAGTATACGTCCGAAGACCGCGTAGAGATGACCTTTGAAATACCCTTGGCCTCGATCGTCACGGATTTCTATGATGAGCTCAAATCTATCAGCTCGGGGTACGCTTCGATGAGTTATGAACCGATCGGGATGCGAGCGGGAAAACTGGTCAGACTCGATATCTTGGTGGCGGGGGATCCTGTAGATGCGCTTTCTCAGATCGTGCATGTTAACGATGCCCATCATATCGGGATAAAATGGTGTGAAAAACTCAAAGAAATTATTCCCAAAGCTCAATTTGCGATTGCTATTCAAGCGGCGATTGGTTCTCGGATTGTGGCGAGAGAGACGATATCGGCTTTGCGTAAAGATGTAACAGCCGGCCTCTATGGAGGGGATGTGTCGAGGAAAAAGAAGCTCCTCAAGAAACAAAAAGCCGGAAAGAAACGACTCAAACAATTTGGATCGGTGACTATTCCTCAGGAAGCTTTCTTTGCGATGATGAAGAAAGACTGAGCGCGGGCGGGAGCTTTGCTCCCCCCGCGTGCCCCCCACAAAGAGGTATTCATTCACTCGGGGAACGGCCCCTCGTTCTCATTCATGACATTGTCATCCTCGGACTTGATTCGAGGATCCAGGTCAGAAATTTTTTACCCCTGACAAGGGGGAACGGTCACGAAGTGACCAAGAGGGTTTAATGGGATTTTTTTTAAAAAGTCCCCCAAAAACTTGCCGCTGAAGTTCGATCTGGAAAGTTCTAATCCCGCAAAATTCCCACCACCGCCATAATGGGCATCAAAATAAGCGGGAAAAGCATAGAATTGACAAAGAAGCTGTGGAGAAAGAGAGCACTCCAGCCCGCCCAGATGCCCAGGTGTAATTCGTAAGGGGTATGGGACAAGGGGTATGGGGTGAATTTTGATTTATACCACTTCCGAAGGTGATGGAACCAGATCTGTAAATACCACAGCATAAACGTGATAAAACCAACGATCCCCGTCGTCACCAACACGGTCAAAAGAGAGCTGTCAGATCCTCCAGAGGAAAAATAGCTTTCATCTACCAGACCTTCTTCACTAGCAATATACCGATAGGTATTATAGCCAATACCAAAGATGGGATATTTTTCCCAGAGTTCCAGGGTTTTTTCCCAACTCTCAAAACGCAACATGGCCGTGGGATCGATTTCATCACTTTCTTGAAAGACGATATTACCGATCGTCCCAAAAAGTTCCTCGGCTCTTTGATTGGCTCTCGGGTTGGTGGCGATGCCGATAGAGAGCATGAGGATGCCCAGGACGATGATCTGAGGTTTGCGAAAGAGCAGAAAGAGTCCCACCCCAAGCCCTGCCGCCAGATAACCACTTCGAGAAAAAGTGAGAAAAAGAGCGACGAGCGATAATACAATAAGGATACTGAGCCACCCCTTACTCCAGGTCCCATACCCCGGGCTTGAGTACCAATGCCCCATCATCAGTGGTACGAAAAAAGCGAGCAGTCCTGCTACGAAATTGGGATCCATCCACGTTCCCAAAAACCGCCCCGTATGAGGATCAAATCCCCCTACTGTAGAAAACTGTCCGATATCCGGGATGAGAAAAAATTGTAAAAAGCCAATTAGAAGGATGATGGCAATGATGATCCAGAGCCCTTTTAAAAAAGTATAGAGGGAGTTTTTAGTTCCCAAGTTCCTTGATTCATCAGTTTTTAAGTTTTCACCCCCGTAAAGCTCTCCCGCTGCTGCTCCAAAAACGATCAAACTTATCCATCGCACAATATAGGAAAAGGATATAATTTGTTCTTTAAATTCCAAAGGCCAAGCCCCCAAAATCCAGCTGATGATGGCAATCAAACCAAACAGCAGGCCCAGTCCCAAGAAGTAATATCGAGGCAGCGATCGTTTCCAAAAGAGCTGATAAAATACAAAAAAAGCCGCAAAAAGCGGTAAAATAAAATCGGATAAAAGAATGCCGGCCCCCCCAACAGGGACTCTTATGAGAAGCCCTGGAATCATACAAGCCATACAAATCCAAAATCCTATACGCATCATAATTGATTTATAGAAGGAAAAAGAAGGAAAAGCAAAAGTATTGACAAAAATTATCACATTATTTAAATACAATAAATTAATTGAAAGCTAAATTAAAGGGGCAAATGCAACAGAGGGGATGAGTAGAGTGATTAAGAGTTAGAAAAGAAAACTTGATGAGGGGTTTTGTAGTTGAGGCATTTACGAGGAGTATGGTTAAGGGCTTCTACGACGAGGGAGAGTCTT
>DATDAE010000001.1:0-3316 GCA_036525565.1 Candidatus Altimarinota bacterium | reverse complement strand
AATGGTAGCGGTTGCGGCGAAGTTTCAAGCCACTTGTGTCGTCAATCATTTTCCTGGAAAAACGCCAGAAGCCGTGCATCAAAAATCAATCGATAGCCTAGAACAAGTACGAGATGAATTATTGAAACGAAAAACCTCTATGATGGAAATGGGGATCAAACCCGAAAATATCATCCTTGATCCAGGCATTGGTTTTGGGAAAACGATGGAACTTAACGAGAGGTTATTACGTTTCGCGGAAATAGTTCCGGGTGAGCGAGTGCTCATCGGCCATTCTCGGAAGCGATTTTTGGGGGAACATCGATTTGAGGAGGGGCCCAATCTACAAGCCGCCAAAGAAGCGATTGAGGGGGGGGCTGAGTTTTTGCGGGTGCATGATCCGGAGATTTATCAGGCTTTGATTAAGGGTTAAGTATTAGGTATTAAGTATTAAGGGGTGCTTTGCTGCCTAATACTTAATACTTGATACTTAATACTTATCTTATTATGATCGTGCTATGAAACTCGCCATATTCGGTTATCCTTTTTCCCATACCGATCAAGCCTCTTTTGATTTTGGGCGAAACGCCAAGACGGAAGTGTTTTATTTCCCCACGATTTTTCAGGCCTTTGAAGCCGTAGAAAAAGGGGAGACCGAAGGAGGTATAGTGCCTTATGAAAACTCTACGAGAGGGGCGGTTTTTGAGACATTGGACGAACTCTTTGATCGAGAGGGGGTCCATATTACCGGGCTCAAAGAGCGAGAAATTCATCAGTGTTTATTGGGGCTCAAGGAGGCTGAAATATCAGATATAAAGTCCGTTATTTCGCATCCACAAGCGCTCGCACAATCGAGAAGAAAACTTTCAAAAGAAGCCTCTGGGGTGGTTTTTGAACCAAGATCCTCTACGGCTTTGGCGGCCAGAGAAGTCTTTGAGACGAAAGATCCATCTTTGGCGGCTATCGGATCACAAGAATTGGCCAATCATTTAGGCTTGAAAGTACTTTTGTCGCATCTAGAAGAGGCTGAAAATAGAACAAAATTTGTGTTCATATCAAAAAAAGCCTTTGATCCAAAAGCCCCGCACACCGGGATGGTTTTTTGGTTCTCGGCTGATAAAGCGGGTAATTTGGCAAAACTTCTCACGTTTTTGGCCGACAAATCGCTCAATCTCACAAAGCTTGATTCTCGAAGGGCTCCTGCGAAGTATGGAGGCTATATTTTCTTTATCGATGTGGCAGCCCCGCTCGAATATGTCCAATCTTTAGGCTATGATTTGGAGACTTTAGTGGAAGGGTATAAAATACTCGGGACTTATTAATATTAAGATTATGTTTTTAAAAAATTCTATCAAAAACCCATTCTGGATGTCGCTGTACTTGCTAGCTTTTAGTATTGGTATTGCGCTGCTGGTGAACTGGATCAAAATATTTATCCCCGATCTACAAAGCTCATTGGCTTCGAGTGTGGGTATCGTGGTGGGTTCCATGATGGTGGGGCAGCTTTATGCGCAACAATATCATGAAGTGCCTTCTCGTTCACTGCGGATCAAGGCGCTTGGTTTTTATGCTTTATGGCAATTGGTATTTACGTTGATCCTCTTTTATGTGTTGCCCGAGGACGACCCTTTGGTGCTTTTTGTGCAACTGCCTTGGTTTGCGGCAGGGGTTGTGATTATACTTTCTTTGTACTTATTGGTGGCTTATTTTTTGATCGGATCTGGGGCCAAAACCCAAATACGAGCGTTGAAAAAGCTAAAAGCTAAACAGCAAAAAAAGAAAGGGAAGTAGTCGGAATAAAAGCTTTTTTGGTGATTTGAGGGAGTAGTTAGCTATTGACTTTTATAGGGTTTTCTGTCACAATCGACACATGCAAGAACCAAGTGTGGAAAAAGTAGAGGGGCCTTTAGAGTCTTCTGGCGAGATATCGCAGGGGTCTGCTTTGGAAACTCCCGTGCAAGAAATTGAAAAAGGAGTCGAGAGTATTGTCTCTAGCGCTAGAGGTACTGATGATGCGCCAATTGTAAGCACGGCTACCGCTCATTCCTCTTGGGATATCATGTCTTCTCGAGTATCTAGTTTGCTGGGTTTTAAAAAGGAGAAGGCGGTCAAAATTCCAGCTCCCAAAGTACAACGCATGAAAGTAGACAAAGCCTTGCATCGAGAAATCAGAAAGCTGACCAAACAAGCCGATCGCATGATGGGACGTAGTCGTTTTTCAGCGGATAAATATGAAGAAGTTTTGAAGCAAATTCGAAAATTTCAATCCATGCTCGTCGAACTGTATAGTCTTACTACTGAAACCCTTGAGCAATGGTACCGTCAATATGTATTGCGATTGGTTTAGCGAGCAGAAGCCCAAAGGAGATCAAAAATATTCTTGATCGTTTTGTAGATGTTTTTTGAATTTATGATAAGCCCAAAGCGCTCTTGAGGATGGAACGAAAGCAGTGCTACTTTTTGATCGTCGAATAAGAGTAATTCAATAGGATTTTGGTTGTCGGGAAAATTGAGAATCCGATTCTCTGAAAAATAGGTCTCATTTCGACCGGCTAGTTTTTGGTTCGTGGGATTATTCGTCAGGATAAAGTGGCCCCAGTTTTTTTTCTTAATTCGCATGGGGATGACTTCTTCTTGGATGAATTCATGGAGTTCCGTTGGCATGTTTCCATAATCGGTAAACCCAAAAGGTGGGGACTGGCTTTGGGTGAATTCTCTCAAAACAATCTTGATACCATTGAGGCCTTCATAAAAATTGATTCGAGGTTTTACGGGTGATTGGTAGGCCATATTGATGAGCGCTGGAAGCGCTTCATTGGCGGAGGAAGCGGCCCTCCGAAATTGGTCTATCACGACCGCGGGAGAAACAGCCGAGAGGTATTGGATGCCTTTTCGTCGGCTGATATGAATGATGTTTTTACTTTTGAGGTCATCGAGAAGGTTATAAATCGTGGTTCGTTTGATGCCTGTTTTTTTGGCGAGTAGGGCGATACTGATCTCCCCGTGTTCGAGCGTGCAAAGGTAGATTTTGGCTTCTTTGTCAGAGAGACCATTGGAAACGAGAATTTTTTCTAAAGATGCCATGATGTCATTATACTATTTGTCTTTTTTTTAGACAATTTTTTCCCCTTTAATTAAGGAGTTTTTGGGGGTATTTTGTGGTCATGTTTTGTTTTCTGATAGACAGATAGTTTTATTTCCTGAGAATGGAGGGGATTTTAAAACCCTCGTAATATGGCTAAAAAGGTAGCAATCATAGGGGCTGGTGTTGCCGGCATTATGACCGCTTATGTACTCAATGAAAAAGGCTACCAGGTGAGCCTTTATGCCAAAGGTC